>CAZKCX010000468.1:0-6043 GCA_964550865.1 uncultured Planctomycetales bacterium | reverse complement strand
GCCTGACTATCGTGCTGGCCGAGCACCGGCTGGAGCGCGTCCTGCCCTGGAGATAGATCATGACCGAATCCAACGAAACTCCGAACGCCCGCGACCCCGACGAGCCGCGCGAGACGCCCGCCGAGGACCCGGACGCCCGTCCGCAGAACGGCGGGAACGATCGGCAGTCGAAGGAGGGGGCCTCGCCCGCGCCAGACGAGTCGCAGCGGGACACGCGTCCCCGGATCTACGCCCGGTACGGGCTGCTGGGCCAGGTGGGCGAGTTCACGATGACCAAGAAGGTCAAGCTCCAACGGGACAGCAAGGTGGTCTTGCAGACCGAACGTGGCATCGAGATCGGCGAGCGACTCCCGATCGACCTGGGGGACGATCAGGGTCTCCACGTGGACCAGGATCTGCTCGCCAAGTACTTCGACGCGAGCGGGCCGGACTACCTTCAGCGGCGCGCCGGCCGCGTGCTTCGCGAAGCCACCGCCCAGGATCTGGACGAGGAGCGCCACATCAACGCCGACGTCACGGCGGAGATGACGTTCTGCCAGTCGCTCATCGACAAGTACCAGCTGCCCATGAAGCTTATCACGTGCGAACACATCTTCGGCGGTGAGCGCATCATCTTCTACTTCATGGCCGACGGCCGCGTCGATTTTCGCCAGATCGTGCGAGACCTCGCCCGTGAGTACCAAACGCGGATCGAGATGCGGCAGGTAGGCGCGCGGGACGAGGCCCGTCTCGTCGCCGACTACGAGATCTGCGGGCGGGAATGCTGCTGCAAGAACTTTCTCAAGACGCTGCGACCGGTCAGCATGAAGATGGCCAAGATCCAGAAGGCGACCCTCGATCCGTCGAAGGTCTCCGGGCGCTGTGGGCGCCTTCGTTGCTGCCTGCGGTACGAGCAACAGGTGTACACCGAGCTGAACAAGCGGCTGCCGCGGAACAACACCTGGGTGCGCACGGTCGAGGGAGAGGGGAAGATCGTCGATCGGCAGGTCATCACGCAGCTCCTGACGGTCGAGCTGGAGGGCGGACGGCGGGTCACGTTTCCCCTGGAGGAGGTCGAGGTCCTCGGCAGCCGACCGGAGCAGCCCGTGGAAGCGCAGGAGGAGGCCTCAAAGGAGAAGCCCGACCGCCGCAGCGATCGCGACGCAGAGGAGAAGCCGAAGCGTCGTTCGCGTCGCGGTCGGCGACGCCCGTCCGATCGCGAGGATTCCGGCGGCAAGCCGAAACCGGAGAAACGGCGGGACGAGAAGGCGCCGGAGAGCCAAAACGCCGAATCGCGAACCGCTCCGGAGACTCCGCCGAAGGAGGAACGCCCCCCCACGGAAGAGGGTTCCCAGAAGAAGGACGACCACTCGAAGCCCGGGGACAAGCAACCCAAGGGCAAGGGGGAGCAGAAATCCGGCAAGAAGCGACGACGACGCAGGCGGAGGCCCCGGAAGGGCGGCGGGGGATCGGGCAAAAAGCCGAACGGCGGCGGGCAGTAGAAGGGTGGTTCGGGGCGGCTGACAACGACGCGCCCCAGACGCTATGATGGATTGTTGAGATGTCGAAAGAGCCGACCAAGACGATCGAAGAGGTGGTGGCCGAGGTGGGACAGTACCCCATCGATGCCTACCAGTTCATTCGTGAGGGCCTGTCTTTCGCGGTCGAGCATGTGCACGGGAAGGAAACGCCGGTTCAGAAGCGCATCTACCAGATGATGCACGAGGAGGACTGGGACCTCGACCTGCTCGACGCGAAGTATCGGGCGGGCGAGTTGCCCGACGCCGTCCTGGAGTACCTGGACGAGATCGGCGGGGCCCACGCGCTGAATCGGCACGTCGGGGGCAAAGAGCTCTGCTGGGGCCTCCGCGACTATGCCCTGCTTCGTTGGGGACTGCTCGCCTCTTCCGTGCTTCGATCCTGGCGGATCACGTGCACCCAAGACTTCGGCCGCATTGTCTTCGCCCTCGTACAGAACGGTTTCCTCCAAAAGGAGGCCCACGATGAGATCGAGGACTTCTACCAGGTGTACGATTTCGAGCACGCCTTCGACCAGAGCTACACGATCGATCTGATCGAGGACTAGACGCCACGGCGGCGAAGACGGATACATCGCGAGATCGCCGAGGGGCGTTCCGCTCGGTGCCGGGTCCGGACGCCCGAGCACACCGTGGCTCGTGCGTTCCGACAGAGGAGTATACCTCGATGAAACTCACCGTTCGTCCCTCGAGCCTCCGCGGTGAGGCCGCCATGCCGGGGAGCAAGTCGCACACGATCCGCGCGGTCGCCCTGGCCGCCCTGGCTGACGGCGAATCCCGAATCCTCGCGCCGCTCGACTCGCACGACGCACGCTCGGCCGTGGCGTGCTATGGGGCGCTCGGCGCCGAGATCGACGTCGAGGACCCCGAGGTTTGGACAGTGAAGGGCACCGCCGGCACCCCTCGGGCACCCGAGGATGTTATCGACGTGGGCAACAGCGGCACGACGCTCCGCATGGCGGTGGGATCGGCCACGCTGCTCGAGAGCGGACTCGCCGTGTTCACCGGTGACGACCAGATCCGTCGTCGACCGATCGGCCCGTTGCTTCGGGCCCTGACGTGTCTCGGGGCCGAAGCGCGCACGACGCGGGGCAACGAATGCGTGCCCGCGATCGTCGGGCCGCGGCTGACCGGCGGCAAGACCGACATCGAGGCCGTCACCAGCCAGTACCTCTCCAGCCTGCTCCTGAACTGTCCGCTCGCCGAGCATGATACGGAGATCACCGTTACGAGGCTGAACGAGGCGCCGTACGTCTATCTCACCCTCGACTGGCTTGACGCGTTGGGAATTGCCTATGAGCGCCGCGCGCTCGAATGGTTCGGCATCCGCGGCCGCCAGCACTATCCCGCCTTCGAGCGACGGATCCCCGCGGACTTCTCCTCGGCAACGTTCTTCCTGTGCGCGGCCGCCCTGGCCGACGCCGCGGTAACGCTCCTCGGCCTGGACATGAACGACTCGCAGGGCGACAAGGCCGTCATCGACTACTTGCGCGCGATGGGCGCGCCGATCCAGACCACGGCCGAAGGCGTCCGCGTCGGTCGGGGTGCGCTTCGGGGCGTCGAAATCGACCTGAACGACACGCCGGACGCCCTGCCCGCCCTGGCCGTCGTCGGTTGCTTCGCCGAGGGCACGACCCGGCTCGTGAACGTGCCGCAGGCGCGCTGGAAGGAGACCGATCGCATCGCCGTGATGGCCGGCGAACTGAGCAAGATCGGAGGTCGATGCGAGGAGCTTCCGGACGGGCTGATCGTCCATCAATCGGATCTCGTCGGCGGCGCGTTGAGCGGCCACCACGACCACCGCGTGGTGATGGCCTTGTCCTTGGTCGGCCTGGCCGGCAAGGAGCCTGTCACGATCGACACGGCCGAGTCCGCCGCCGTCACCTTTCCCCAATACGTCGATCTGATGCGCTCTCTCGGCGCGGACATGACGATGGCGTAATCCCCCAATAGGGCTACAGCTCGCGGGCTTCGGCTCCGTGCCTAACGAGCGCGTCGCGGATGTCCTCGTGGCAGGTCAGGAAGAGGATCTGTCGTTGCCGGCCCAAGCTCGTGAGCAGATCGGCCGTCGTGTCGAACCGATGGTCGTCGAAGTTGACGAGCACGTCGTCGAGGATGAGCGGCAGGGGCTCGGCCTGGCTCAACTCATCGGCCAGCGCCAAGCGCAGGGCCAGGTAGATCTGTTCGCGCGCCCCTCGGCTAAACGCCTCGGCGTCGCGCGGTTGTCCGGCGGGGGGAACGATCCGAATCTCGCCGAGCCTCTTCGCCCGGCTCAGCAGGTCCGTCTGGAGGGTGTCGTAGCGCCCGGCCGTCAGCTCCTTAAGGTAGCCCTGCGCGGCGCGGACGATGGCCGGTTGGCGCTGGCGCTGATACTGCTTCATTCCGCGGTCGAGCAACTGGTGGGCGACCAACAGGGCGTCAAACTCCTCGTAGGCCTCGGCGAGCTCATCGAGCACGGCCTGATAGGTTCCCTCGGCCACCTCGACGGGCGTCTCCCGCATGGCCATGTCCAGGTCTCGCTTTAGACGCGAGATCTCCTCGCCCTGCTCCTCGATCTGCTGCGTTAGCTCCGTGCGTCGTGCGCGAAGTCGTTCGGGATCCTTCTCGGCGTCGGCCGCCGTTTCCGATGACTCGGCGTCCTCGGAAGGCTGCCAATCCTCGGGCAAGTCGGCTGCCTGACGAAGGTCCTCGAACTGCTCCGACAGCGACTGCGCTCGAATCTCGTGCTGTCGCCGCTCCTCCAGGCGGCTGCGCAGCGCCGGCAATGCCTCGGGCGTCTCCAGGCCCACTCTGCGAAGGCGTTCGGCCAGCCGCTTGCCCAACGCCTCCTGTTCCGACTCGGCCTGCTCGATGCGTGCCTGGAGAGTCTTGCGCGCTTCCTCCTCGTCCGCGATACGGACTCGTAGTGCGGCAGATTCCTCGAGCAGGCGCGCCACATGCCGCACGTAGGCGAACGGCTCGGTGGTGATGTCCGGTCGGTCGGCGGCGGGTGATCGGCTTCCCTGGGGGCCTGGCGCGGCGTCTCGAGGCTCGGAAGGAAACGCCCGATCGCCCAGTCGCTCGGCCAGGGCCCGGACTTGCGCGAGGAACTCCTCGTGTTGCCCGCGGGCCTGATCGTGCGCGTTCTGCTCTCGCTCGATGTCGGCGAGCCGATCGGCCAGACGCCCGGCGATCTCCAGACGATCCCGGAGGCTCGCCGGCGTCCAGGCCTCCGGCACGACCAGGTCCGACTCCACCAGGGAAGACTCGACCGTCTGCCGGCAGGCGTCTCGCCGGCGACGGATATCGTCTAGCTTCTTGAGGGCTTCGTCCCGCTCCCGAACCAGCTCCTTGTGCTCCCGACGAACGCTCTCCAGCCGCTGATGGTCGGCCGCGGCGTCGTCGAAGGCCTGGAGGCGCGCGACGGCGTTCTCGATCTCCTCGGCGGCGGGCGTCGGCCCGAGCCCGAGCTGCTCGCTGCGTTCGGCCAATCGGCGGGCGTGTTCTTCCGTCTTGGGCGCCTCGCGCTCCAGGAAGTCCTCGGCGGTTTGGATATCCTCCGTCAATGCCTGAAGGATGGGGTGTGCCTCTTCGCTTTCCCCGACGGTCTTCGCGGCCTGGTGCCTCTGGCGGAGATCGACCAGGGCCCACACCCCGAGCACCGCGAAGGCCGCGCCGGCGACAATGCCCTCCACCTGTCCGACCGCACCGTAGTATCCGGCCACTCCAAGGCCCGAGAGGACGGCCAGCGACCAGAGGACCCACTGATAGGTCGGCGCGGCGCCGCTGAGAACGCCTTGCTGTCGCGACGCCTCCTTGCGCAGCGCCGCGAGCTGTCGACGATCCCTCTTGAGCTGTTGCCGTCGGTCCTCTGCCATCTCGTGCATCGTGTCCAGCCGATCGCGCTCCCGCTGCAGCGCGAGCAGCTCCCGCAACGCGGCCGGACGGTAGTCCGAGGGGAAGTCGTCCGGCACGCGGGGCTCAATGTGCTCGATTTCGGCCGACAGCTTCTCGATCCGACGCCCCAGGGCGGCCACGTTTCGTTCCTGCTCCGCGAGCTCGCGCTCCGCCTCCCCCACGTCTTCCACCTCGCGGGTCAGGGCCTCCCGCCGCACCTGGGTCATCCGAAGCCCGCGGCAGGCCGACGCGTCCTCCACGGAGGCGATCTCGGTAAGCTCCGCGGTCAGACGCGAACGGCGAAAGGCCAGGTCGTCGGCCTGTCGGGTCAGCTCCTCGGCGAGCTGCTCGTGATAGTCGCAGCGCCGCGCGAGCCGCTCGACCTCCGGACCGACGGAGTCGACGGCCGACAGCTGCTCCTGCCGCTCGCGGAGCTCCGACAGGCGACGGGCCAAGGACTGCTCGTCCTTCCGGGCCTGATCCAACGGCACCGCCCGAGCCTTCTGCTCGGTCAGGTCCGACTCGATCTCGCGCAGCGTCTCGACGTCCACATCCGCCAGGTCCGCATATTGCGCCAACGCCTCCCGAGCCTCCCACAGCTTGGCATGGCACAAGACGACGGGCTCGAGGTTGCGGATCGCATCCAAAGC
>CAZKCX010000467.1:0-6044 GCA_964550865.1 uncultured Planctomycetales bacterium | reverse complement strand
TTCCACCCCGACGGCGCGGGAATCCCGCTCGGCCAGCGAATGATCAACGGCACGTGCAACCCGGTGTCGTAGCACCAGTGAATCCCCCGCGCGGTCAGTCGTCCGTTGTCGGCGAAGAAGACCACGACGGTGTTGTCGGCCAGCCCGTCTTTCTCGAGCTGCTCGAGGATCCAGCCGATCCGCACGTCGACGCCGGAGACCGAGTTGAGATAGCGCGCCCACTCCCGCCGGGTGATGGGGTGATCGGGATAGTACGGCGGCGGCGTGACGTTCTCCGGCGTGGCGACCTTGGGGTGCCAGTCCTCGCCGACCCAAGGGACCCGCGGCTTCTCGGCCGATTGGCGGTCGTAGATGTCGTACTCGGCCTCGGGCGTGTTGATCTGGGCGAAGAACGGCTGGCGATCCTTGAGCTTGGACCAGTCGTCCGACATGTAGATCGGCCCCTCGTTGACAAAGTTCAGATCCAGCTTGCCCGTGCCGACGACACGCTTGCCGATCCGCTCGATGTTGGCGGTGAAGTAGCCGGCATCCTGCAGCCGGTGCGTGATCGGTCGCACGCCGGGCGGTAGGCGGAAGTCGTCCTTGCGGTGCGACCGCATGTTGTGCGTATCGGTAGACGTCTGATACATGCCGGTCATGAACGCCGAGCGGCTGGGCGCGCACACGGGTGACGTCGAGAAGGCCTTCGTGTACCGGATACCGGAGGCCGCCAGGCGATCGATGTTCGGCGTGCGGACGTTCTTGGCGCCGTAGCACCCGAAGTCCAGGCTGAAGTTCTCGCCGACGATCCACAGGATGTTCGGCCGTTTGGGCTTCTTCGGCTCCGCCGCCGCCACGGCCGGCCAGGCGAAGGCGAGACACGCCGCCCCTGCAACGACCACGATCCGCCACACACCCGAGGTCTGGAGATCCGCGGAGGGAACTCGCCGGCTACGTCGAGACATAGGGCACACTCCGATATGAGACGCCGCGCGATCTTCGTCCGATCCGGCCATTGTAGGGCGCGGCTCGGGTGCGACAAGCTGATCTATACAGGGAGCAACCGCGCACGGACATCACACGGCTTTCGAGCTTGGAAATACGGGCTAGTACTGCATTTCAGAAGTATCGCGACGACGTGCCCGAGCCGCCGGATTCATCCGGCGCGGCCGCGCGGCATGAATGCCGCGGCTCGGGCAGCGACATGTAGTGTGCGGTCCTGTCCATAGTCGCACGATTTGTGACACGCGGTACTAATTCGTCGCAGTCGCCGGCCCCGCGCAGTCCCCGACGTCGGACTTAGCGCGGTGCCAGGTATTGGACGCTGAAGAGTTGTTCGGGGTCGGTCCAGACGTCCGTCACGGCAAGTTCGGCCCGTCCGGCGAGCATCGCGAACTCCTTCGGCGTGTACTTGTAGGAGTACTCGGTCCCGACCCGCTCGCCCGCGCCGAACATCACGCCGACGCCGTCGACGTGCGCCACCTGCCGGCATCGGCTGACAAGGGCCATCTCGATGCGTCCGTGCTCGGCGTTGTACGGGGCCTCATAGCCGAACCGCTCGAGCCGGAAGTCCGCATTTAGCTCCCGGTTCAGGCGCACGAGGTAGTTCATGGCGAAGTCGCGTGACACGCCCGCGGCGTCGTCATAGGCGGGTTCGAGGATTGCCCGGTCCTTCTTGAGGTCCACGCCGATGAGCACGCCGCCGTTTTCACCGCAACGCTCGGTAAGGCTCCGCAGCACGTCCACCGCAGCCGACGGTGTGAAGTTGCCGATGGTGGATCCGGGGAAGTACGCCACCCGCTTTCGCACCTCGTTGCCGCACGGGGGAAGGTCATACGCGCCGGTGAAGTCCGCGCAGACCGGAAGGATGTCCAGCTCGGGGAACCGCGCATCCATCGCCGTGGCGAATGCGGCCAACTGCTCCCGCGCCACGTCAATGGGGACATAGCCCGCCGGCTCATCGAGGCCCTCCAGCAACACCTGTGTCTTGACGCCGCTGCCGCTGCCGGGCTCGACGATCAGCGCGCCCCGCCCGACGCGGTCGACGATGGCGTCCATGTTCTCGCGCAAGATCCGGGTTTCCGTCCGCGTCAGGTAGTACTCCTCGGTCTCGCAGATCCCCTCGAAGAGCTGCGCGCCACGCTCGTCGTAGAGGTATTGGCTGGGCAGCCGCTTCGGGTTTCGAGCCAGGCCACGCAGTACGTCCTCCCGCATCGTGTCGACGGCCGGCCCCCAGTCGTACACGGCGATCGTCTTCGTACTGTCGTCGGTCATCGGTGAGCGCCCTTTCGTTTGCGTTCCTCGCCCAGCCTGCCCGCATCGCCCACAACCAAACGTCTCGCCGGCCGTCTCACGCCTGTGTCCGCGATCGAGCCCTGTAGCGTATACGAGCCCGCTCACTTGCACGGCAGGAAGCGGATGGTCGTCTCCATTTCCGTCAGCACGTGCTCGAGCGCGGTACCGGCCTCTCCGATGTCCGCCTCCGTGATGTCGTGCGAGAGCGAGAAACGCACCGAGCAATGGGCGTCCTCTTCGCTCTTGCCCATCGCCAGCAACACGTGCGTCGGCTCCGGCGAACCCGCCTTGCAGGCCGAGCCCGCCGAAAGCGATATGCCCTGCAGATCCATCGCGACAACCACGGACTCCCCGCGCAAATCCGGCAGCGTCAGGTTGACGATGTTCGGCAGCCGACGATCGCGGTGTCCGTTCAGGCGGGCCCCGGGGATGAGCGCGCGAACGTGCTCCTCCAATCGATCGCGTAGCCCCCGTATGCCGTCGAACTTCGTCAGCGCATGCATCGCCAGCTCCGCCGCCTTGCCCAGGCCGACGATCGCCGGCACGTTCTCCGTGCCCGCGCGCACGCCGCCCTCTTGCTTGCCGCCGTGAATCAGGGGCTCCAGCTCGATGCCCTTCCTCACGTACAGGGCGCCGACGCCCTTCGGACCATGCAGCTTGTGGCCGGAGAGGGTCAGCATGTCGACGCCCAGGTCCTCCACATCCACAGGGATCTTTCCCACGGCCTGCACGGCGTCGCAGTGGAAGATCGCGCCGTGCTCATGGGCGATCGCGCAGAGCTCCCGGATCGGCTGGATCGTGCCGACCTCGTTGTTTGCCAGCATGACGGAAACGAGGTCCGTCTGATCCGTCAGCGTGTGCTCCAGGGCCTCCGGAGACACCAGGCCATGCTGATCCACATCGAGGTACGTGACGTCATGCCCAAGCCGCTCCAGATAGCGGCACGTCTGGAGGACGCAGGGGTGTTCGATCTTCGAGGTGACCACATGGCGACGGACGCTTCCGTCCGACAGCACGGTCCCCTTGAGCGCAAGGTTGTTCGCCTCCGACCCGCCGCCGGTGAAGATGATCCGTCGCGGTCGCGCGCCGATGAGCCTCGCCAATGCACGGCGCGCGCTCTCGACCGCGTCCCGTGCATCGCGCCCCACCCGATGGACGCTGGAGGGGTTGCCGTGGCTCGAGTTGAGATACGGCAGCATCGCCTCGCGCACGGCATCGGAGACGGTCGTCGTGGCGGCGTTGTCGAGGTAGATCCGAGTCCGCGCGGCCTTCCGGTCGGCTTGAGGATGCAGCAGGCACGGCTCACACATGGTGACCTTGTTTGCGGCGTGGGTCCGCGTCGTCTCGGTGCCCTCCTCGACCTTGGAGACCTCGCACAGCAACGCCTTGTAGACGGGGAACCCCGAGATCTCGTCGTAGTTGCCGCTGTCGGTCAGCTCGTTGACGTTCCATTCCTGCCAGGCCTTCGGGCCGACCGGCGTGCCGCCGCCCTGATTGCACTCGATCGCGCCCTCGACGATGTCGTCCGTCACGCGCGCACGGAACGGAACGCTTCCCCGCGCCGTTCGGACCTCCACGAGATCGCCGCTACGGATGCCTCGTGCGGATGCATCGTTCGTGTTCATCTCCACGATCGGCTCGGGATGATCCTTCGCCAAGCCCGGAATGCCATGATGCTGGCTGTGGAAATCCGTATGCGGACGGGCACCGGAGTTGAAGACCAACGGAAACGTCTCGCGTAGGCCCGGCGCCCCGAGCGGACCTTCGGCGGGCTCGGTATATTTGGGCAGGGGCTCGTGGCCGTACTCCTCGAGGATCGTCGAGGTGATCTCGAACTTCCCGGTGGGCGTGTCGAAGCCGGGCTTGCCGTCCGGTCGCAGGCCGCCCTTCTCCCACTTCTTGTACTCCATCATCGGCACAGGGATCTTGACCCACCCGCCCGCCTCCTTGACCTCGTCCAAGGTGAAGCCGGAGCCTTCGAGCACGAACCGGATCATCTCCTCCTCGCTCTGCGGATAGAGGTGCCCGTAACCCAGTCGACGGGCGAGCTCGGCCATGATGAGGTAGTCGTTGCGCGCCTCGCCCACCGGCTCGATGACCTTCTCGCGTAGCCGAAACACCGGACCGTATGTTACGTAGGAATCGATTTCGAAGAGGGTCGTCGCCGGCAGCACGATGTCCGCATACGCGGCATCGGCCGTCATCGTCCGGTCAATGCATACAAGGAAGTCGAGCCTCTCCAGCACCCGCCGCCAGACGGCCGACTCCGACCAGGACGTGAGAAGATGCGCGCCGTGGACGATGAGCCCCCGGATCGGATAGGGCTCGCCCTCGAGCACCGACGGGATCAGCTGCGCGGCGTGCGGTTCGTGCCGGTAGTGCGTGTAGACGGGGAACCGCTCGACGCCCACCGCGCGATCGAGCGTATCGTTCGGCTGATTGCACGATCGGTTGACCGGGAACTGCCCGTCGGCCATCGCCAGGCCAATGCCACCCGGGACGTCGAGATTCCCCGCGAGCGCGAAGAGCGTCAGCACCGCCCGAATGGCTTGCACGCCGCTGTTGGAGTACTCGAGCCCCGTATACATCACCGGACAGGCGCCCGAAGCTCTGCAGATCCGCCGGGCCAGATCGCGAATGACGTCGGCCGGCACGCCCGTGATCTCTGCGGCCACCTCGGGCGAGAAGTGCTGCACGTACGTCCTCAGGTCCTCGAAGCCGTGACACCAATTCTCCGCGAACGCCTCGTCGTAGAGGTCCTCGTCGATCATCACGCCGATCATGCTGAGCGCCAGCGCGCCGTCCGTGCCCGGACGAATGGGAACCCACTGTGCGCCGCAGCGCGTCACCGTTTCGGTGCGACGTGGATCGATCACGACCACGTCCGCGCCGCGCTTGACGGCGGCCTCGAGCCGATGCATGTCCAGCGGCGGCGAATCGGTGGCGGGATTCGTTCCCCACACGACGAGCAGCTCGGCGTTCTCCATATCGGCGAACATGTTGATGAGCATCCGCCCCATCGTGACGTGCGGGGCGATCATCGCGAACGAGACGTAGCACAGCGCGCCCACCCCCATCGTGTTCGGTGAGCCGAATGGGAAAAGCACGTTTGATGCCGAGCTGACCGCGACGTCCCTCGGCTGGAACAGATCGCACAAGGAAAGCTCGAAGGCCCCACGGCCGGTGTGGATCGCGACGGCCTCCGGCCCGGACTCCGCCTTGATGCGGTTCAGGTTCTCGACGATGGCGTCGTAGGCCTCGTCCCAGGAGATCCGCTCGAACTCGTGCGTCCCCTTCGGTCCGACGCGCCGTAGTGGGTGTTTCAATCGGTGCTCGGAATACACGATCTCAGGGGCATGCTGGCCGCGCCGACAGATCATGCCGAGCGGATGACTGTTATCCTTGCGTATGTCGACGAGCTTCCCGTCGGACAGGCCGACCTCCACCCAGCACCCGGCCGGGCAGATGCCGCAAAGCCCCCGTTTCCACTCGCTGTCGCTCATGCGCATTGCTCCTCGGTGCTCGGGGGTCTCGTCAGACGAGCCAAGGACTGGTCTTCGGCGCCGGTCGTAGGTTAGACGCTTTTAACGTGAAGTCGCATGCAGGCTTTCTGCAAGATTCTGTATCCGAACGCTGAGTATCCCCGACTCATCCATAAAGAAAGCCGCTCTGTGAGCGGCTTTCGAGATCCCCCCAACCAGAAACCCAGATGAGCGGTCCGGGCGCTCATCGCAGCGGTAGCCGGCTCCCCGCAAGCTCCGGGCCGGATC
>CAZKCX010000466.1:0-6066 GCA_964550865.1 uncultured Planctomycetales bacterium | reverse complement strand
CCTTCACCAACCTGTCAGGCGATCATCAGGACTACCACGGCACGATCGACGAGTACCTCGCGGCGAAGAAGCGGCTCTTCGACGGGCTGGATGGCGATGCGGTAGCGGTGCTGAATCTGGATGATCCGTCCAGCGAGCTCGTCGCCGTCGACTGCAAGGCGCGACGGCTCCAGTATGGCCTGAACCATCTGGCGGACGTCCACGCACGGATCACGCGGATCGCCGCCGACGGAAGCGATTTCGAGCTGATCACGCCCGACGGATCTACGGAGGTGCGTACGCAGCTTGTCGGTCGGCACAATATTGTGAATTGCCTGACGGCTGCGTCCACGGGCGTCGCGCTGGGGTTTGACCTGGCGACGATCCGGGCCGGCCTGGAGGCCGTCGATCGTGTCGCCGGGCGATTGGAGCGGGTGGTGGCCGATGGGGGGGACGACGAGCCGGTCGTGCTCGTCGACTATGCGCATACGGATGACGCGCTGCGCAACGTCGTCGGCGCCCTGGCCCCGTTGAAGCGCGGGCGGTTGATCGTCGTCTTCGGATGTGGAGGCGACCGCGATCAGACGAAGCGCCCTCGAATGGCCCGCGCCGCCGCGGAGTGTGCCGACCGGATCGTCGTCACCAGCGATAACCCGCGCACGGAGGAGCCGGAGGCGATCATCGATCAGATCCTGGATGGCTTTGAGGACCGCGACCAGAGCAAGGTGACGGTCGAGGCGGACCGCCGAAAAGCGATCGCCGAGACGATCCAGGAGGCGGACCCGGAGGATATCATCCTGATCGCCGGGAAGGGCCACGAGGCGTATCAGATCCTGGGCCGCGAGCGCGTGCCCTTCGACGACCGCGAGATCGCCCGAGCGTGTCTCGCCAAGCGGGCCGCGCGGACATGAAGCCGTTGACGCTGGACCAGATCGCAAACGCCATCGACGCCCGACCGCTCGGCCAGGTCGGCCGCTACGCCGTCGAATCGGTGAGCATTGATTCGCGAGAGGTCCAGAAGGGCGAGCTGTTCTTCGCCATTCGTGGCGAGCGGTTCGACGGGCATGACTTTGTCGCGGCGGCGATCGACAACGGTGCGATGGCGGCCGTCGTTTCCGATCCGCAGCGCGTGCCGGAGGATCTGCACCAGTTGGGCCTGCTGCTGCTGGTCGACGATACGACGGCGGCGCTCGGACGGCTGGCGGCGTTCCATCGACGCCAGGTCCGGGCCACCGTGGTGGCCGTCACCGGGTCCAACGGCAAGACGACGACGAAGGAGATGATCCACCAGGTGCTGCGCGGCCGCCGGAGAGGTCGGGCGGCGCCGAAGAGCTTCAACAACAATGTCGGCGTGCCGCTGACGTTGCTGTCCGTCGCGCCGGACGACGACTACGTGGTCGTGGAGATCGGAACGAACGCGCCCGGCGAGATCGCCGGACTTGCGCGGATCGCGGTGCCCGACATCGGCGTCATCACGGGCGTGGCGGAGACGCACCTCGAAAAGCTCGGGAGCATCGAAGGCGTGGCCGAAGAGAAGGCAAGCTTGCTGCTTCACCTGCGGGAGGGCGGATGCGCGATCGTCAATGGAGAGACCTCCCGGCTTGACCCGCACCTGTCGCGTCGGTGGCGCAAGCGGCACAAGCTCGTCCGCTTCGGGCGGACCGCCGAATGCGACATCGTTGTGCGCGACATTCGGTCGGAGGCCGAAGGCGTCACCTTTTCTCTGCCCGAGGGTCCGCGGGTTCACCTACCGATTCCGGGCGAGCACAACGCCCTGAATGCAGCGGCGGCGATCGCCGTCGGCCGGGAATTCGCAATCAGTGACGCCGAGGCCGCGGAGCGTCTTGCGGCATTCGTTCCGCCACCGATGCGAATGGACGTGCGGAGGGTCGGCCGCATCACGATGATCAACGACGCCTACAACGCGAACCCGGCGAGCATGGCCGCCGCGCTGGACGTCCTGCGCACATGGCCGGCCGCTGCGCGGCGGGTGTTCGTGGCGGGCGATATGCGCGAGCTTGGGGCGTCCGCTCTCGCCAAGCACGAGGAGCTTGGTGCGCGCGTGGCCAGGACCGACATCGACGCGCTGCTGACCGTCGGCGAGTTTGCCGGGACGGTGGTCGACGCGGCCTTGCGGGCGCGGGGCGATCTGCAGACAGAGGCGGTCGGCAACACCGACGCGGCGGCAAACGTCCTGGCTGCGTGGCTTCGGCCGGGCGACGTGGTGTTGCTGAAGGGGTCACGGGCGGTCGGGCTCGAGGTGCTGGCTGGGACGATCGAGGCGGCCGCCGAGAGGTTCGAGGCCGGGAGTTCATCGAAGCGAGACGCGTAGAGCATGCTCTTTCACCTGTTCGATCTCATTATCGATGACCAACGCTACGCCTACGGCAGCGTCTTGTTCCGCGCCACGATCGCCATCCTGGTGGCCTTCTTTGTGGTGTGGCGATCCGGTCCGCGGATCATCCGTTGGCTGATCAAGATGAAGATCGGCGACAACCCGGAGTTCGATCATGCCGAGCTGAATCGGCTGGCCGTCGGCAAGTCGAATACGCCCACCATGGGCGGAATCATGGTGATGCTCGGCATCTTGGTCCCCGTCCTGTTGCTGGCGGATCTTCGAAACTTCTACATCCACATGGCACTGGTCTGCGGATTGTGGCTGGCGCTCCTCGGCAGCGTGGACGACTGGCTGAAGCTCACGATCTCCCGACGGTCGGGCACGAGGGCGGGCCTGCGGACCTACGAGAAGCTGCTCTTCCAACTCGCCTTGGGTGCGGTGCTGGCCGTGTTCATCTACCGCTACGGCCGGCACAATCTCCTGCCGGGCGATCCGAGCTACTTCAACGTGCTCATCCTCCCGTTCATCAAGGGTGACCCGAGCCTGAACTGGGGTTTCAAGCTGGCCATGCCTCTGTTCGTGATCATCACGATCATCGTGATCACGGGCACGAGCAACGCGGTGAACCTGACCGACGGCCTGGACGGCCTGGCGAGTGGCTGCGTCGCGCAGGTCAGCGGGGTGTTCATGATCTTGGCCTTTCTCGCCGGCCACGAATGGTTGCCGGCGTACCTTCGGTTGCCGCGGATTCCCATGGCCGAGGAGTTGGCGATCGTCTGCGGCGCGATGCTGGGGGCGTGTCTGGGATTCCTCTGGTACAACTGTCACCCGGCCCAAGTCTTCATGGGCGATACGGGATCGCTGCCGTTGGGTGGGTTGGTCGGGTACGTCGCCATCGTGACGCGGCACGAGCTGATGCTCTTCATCGTGGGAGGCATCTTCGTTATCGAGGCCGTGTCGGTCATGATTCAGGTCGGATACTTCAAGTTGACGGGCGGCAAGCGGGTCTTTCGGGTGGCGCCGATCCACCACCACTTCCATCTGGGTGGATGGACCGAGACGCAGGTGGTCATACGGTTCTGGCTTCTCGGGGCGATCTTCGCCGCGTTCGCGTTGGCGACGGTGAAGCTGCGTTGAGGCGTGCGAAGCGCTCGAAGGAACCGACGGGCTTCAAGGAGCACGACGGTCGAGAACAATCGAAGGGTGCCTGGAAGGCAAGGATGCCAATCATGTTCGGAAAGCGGAGCCGACAAGACGGGCCGGAACTCATCTGGCGACGGAATCCCTTCGTCTTCACCCCCACGTTTATCCTGGCGGTGACGGCGACGCTGATGGGCCTGGGCGTGGTGATGGTCTTCTCGGCCAGCGCCTCCCTGGACGGGTCCACGATCGCCTGGCCGCCATGGCGAGACAGCACGATTCGCCAGCTCATCTTCGTCGTGGCGGGTTTCGTCGCGGCCCTTACGGCCTCGATTACCCCCTACCGGTGGCTGCGCATCCGCGGACGCGAGGACGGCCGGCGGTGGTTTCAGCCGAGCCTGCTCCTGCTCCTCGCAACGCTCGGGTTGCTGACGCTGGTGCTTGTGCCGGGAATCGGTATCGTGCGGAACGGTGCCCGTCGCTGGCTTAGCGCGGGCCCTGCAGGTCTGGGTCTGACGTTCCAGCCCTCGGAGGTCGCCAAGTTGACGGCGGTGGTCTTCCTGGCCGCCTGGTACGGCCGGAAGGGTGTCGACGCGGGAAAGTTCTTCCGCGGTCTCCTGCCGGCGGTGCTCGTGACCGGTCTCTGCACGGGGCTCGTCGGCATTGAGGATTTCGGCACGGCCGTCTTGATTCTCACCGTTGCGGGGTTGATGATGCTTGCCGCCGGTAGCCGTTTGTGGCATCTCCTGCTGCTGGCGATGCCGGCCGCCGGGGCGATGGCCTATCTCTTGATCAGCAAGCCGTACCGCCTCGAACGGCTGACCGGATTCCGCCACATCTGGGACGACCCGGGCGGCAAGGGCTATCAGGCCGTCCAGTCGCTCTGCTCCATCGGCACGGGCGGTTGGTGGGGCGCGGGACTTGGAGCGGGGCTGCAGAAATACGGTTATCTGCCGGAGGCGCGGACGGACTTCATCTACAGCATCATCTGCGAGGAGTTGGGCATCGTCGGCGGGCTGGTCGTCATCGGCCTGTTCATGCTGCTGGTGTGGCAGGGCCGAAAGGCATCGATCGCTGCGCCGGATCTGTTCGGGCGACTCCTGGCGCTGGGGATCGTGCTCACCCTCGGGCTTCAAGCGGCAATGAACATCGCGGTGGTGACGGTCAGCGTCCCGACGAAGGGGATCGCCCTACCGCTCGTGTCGGCAGGGGGCTCGGGCGTTGTCTTTCTCGGATTGAGCGTCGGGCTCCTCGCTTCCGTGGCCAGGGCGGGAGCGGCTTGGTTCGACTGGCAGCAGGTCCGGTTGAACATGGCCCGTGGACTGATTGAACCGATCCCCACCGAAGAGTTTGCAGGGGAAGAGGGACCGCCCTGCATCGGCAGGATGCCCCGCTATGCCTGATCGGCCACTCATGGTCTTCGCCGGGGGCGGCACCGGCGGGCATCTCTTTCCCGCGGTAGCCGTCGCCGAGGCGTTGATTCGTCGCTCCGCGGATATCGATATCGAGTTCTACACGACGCAGCGTCCGCTCGACGACCAGATCCTCGGAGGCCGAGAATGGCATTTCACACCGCAATCGGTCCGTCCCTTTCGTATTGCGCCGTGGCATTGGCCCGGCTTCTGGTGGCATTGGCGCCGGTCCGTCCGTCTCGGGCGCAGGCGGATGGGCGCGCGCATGCCCTCTGTGGTCGTCGGCACCGGGGGGTACGGTGCGGGACCGGCCATCCACGCCGCGCATCCGCTGGGCGTTCCGACGGCGTTGATCAATCCCGATGCCAGCCCCGGACGGGCGAACCGACACCTGGCGCGGTATGTCGATGCCGTCTTCTGCCAATGGGACACCTCGGCGCGGCAGTTTCCGAACGTCTCGCTCGTTGTAGCAACCGGATGTCCCGTGCGCGGCAGCTTTCTCGAGTGCGACGTTAGGACCGCACGGAGTGCACTCGGGCTGGACCCGGATCGAAGCACATTGCTCGTGACGGGGGCGTCGCAGGGCGCCCGAACGATCAATCAGGCGGTCTGCGAGATCCTCGATGATCTCGCCGAGAAGTGCGAGAACTGGCAGATCCTCCATCTGACGGGCCACCTGGACTATGACCGGATCCGCGCGGCGTACCAGGGGCGGTATGAGCACGCGGTAGTCTTGCCGTTCACGGACAAGATGGCCGAGGCGATCGTCGCGTCCGACCTGGTCCTCTCTCGAGCGGGTGCCTCGACCCTGGCCGAGCTCACGGCCGTGGGTCGGCCGTCGGTCCTGCTTCCCTATCCGTATCATCGTGACATGCACCAGGCGGAAAACGCCAAGGTGCTGGCCGACGCCGAGGCGGCCATCGTCTTGGAGGATCGTATCGACCCAAAGGCCAATGCCGAGCAGCTCCGGCCGATGCTGTCCGGTCTGATGGGCTATTCGGAGCGACTGGACAAGATGGCGACGGCGGCGAAGAAGATCGGACGTCCGGACGCGGCCGATGTCGTCGCCGATCATCTGATGAAGATGGCGGATTTGGCCTGACCGGAGCACGCGGCCGAGGGCGGCCGTGCCACATTGCGTGTGTCCCAGTCGCCCTCGACTGGGGAAGCTTGAGATCTGGGGCGGCGTGCCTTCGG
>CAZKCX010000465.1:0-6079 GCA_964550865.1 uncultured Planctomycetales bacterium | reverse complement strand
GGGGGGGTAGATTAGTATCGTTGAGTCAGCCCGGTGGGGGCTGAACGGTTACCCTATTGGACGAAGCGGCTTCGCCGCAGGGGGTGATGCCGAGCGGTTGCTGGGGTGTTGCGGGACTGGATCGGGGATCGTGAGCTGCGTGGTATCCTCTCGGGGCGTTCCGGCCATGGGGCCGGAGCTTTCATCGTACTTCCCTGTTTGGAGGATGTCACCATGACCGAACTCAGAAAGCGCATGATCGAGGACATGCAACTCGCCGGCCTGTCGCAGGGGACCCAGGACGCGTACGTCCGGGTGGTGCGGCAACTGGCCGGGCATTTCCGCTGTTCGCCCGATCGGCTCACCGAACGCCAACTACGGGACTACCTGATGCACCTGCGTGAGGTCCGCGCCGTGGCCAAGGGGACGTTCCAGCAGCACTTCTTCGGCATCAAGTTCCTCTTCGTCAACACCCTGGCCTACGACTGGCCGCTGCTGACGAAAAAAAAGTCCGCCAACCCAATCGCAAACGCCTTCCTGACATTCGAAGCGACCCCGACTGCCGCCGCCTGATCGCGGCGATCAACCAGCCGGTCTACCGCGCCTGTTTCGCGCTGATCTACGCCTGCGGCCTGAGGATCGGCGAAGCCGTCGCACTGCCCGTTTCAGCGCTCGACTCAAAGCGGATGGTCCTGAGGATCATCGGCAAACGCAACAAAGAACGAACCCTGCCCCTGACCGAGCCCATACTGACCATGCTGCGCGAGGTCTGGAAGATCCATCGCAGCAAGGACTGGCTCTTGGCCAACCCCAACCGCGCCACGCACCTTTCCAGGCGGACGGCCCGCCAGGCCTTCAACGCGGCACGCGCCGCCTGTGGTTTCGATGACCGCTTCACCCCCCACACCCTTCGCCATAGCTTCGCCACCCGACTCCTGGAGAAGGGCGTCGACATCCGCCTCGTGCAGATCCTGCTCGGCCATTCAAGCATCCGCTCAACCGAAATCTACACGCATCTGAGCGAGCCCTTGCGTCGCGACCTGCGCCAGGTGCTCGGTGATTCCTTCGCCGGCCTCTTCTAACGGAGGGACCGGCCATGAAAGACAACCGGATCGAACTGGCGGACGTCGTCCGTCGGTTCAAGGATCGTTATGTCGACCTATTCGGGCACCTGATGATGCCGTCCCAGAGAAAGGCCCTCACCGACATCGCCGCCTGCAGGACGGCCACGATGGGCGGCCATCAATATCAATGCCGCGATTGCGGTCAGTCGTTCTGGGTGTACCACGGCTGCCGCAATCGCGCTTGTCCCGCCTGTCACGGACGCCAGATCCGTGATTGGCTTGGAGCCAGGCAGGCGGAACTCTTGCCGTGCGACTACTACCACATCGTCGCTACGGTCCCTCAAGAGATTCGCCATCTGTTCCTCTCGGATCAGAAGTTCATGTACACGCTGTTCATGAAGACCGTCGCCGGCGCGGTCATCGACCTGACCCGCGACCGGAAGTACCTCGGGGCCACGCCCGGCATCCTGATGGTCCTGCACACCTGGACCTCCCAGATGCACTACCATCCACACCTGCACTTGTTGGTCACCGGCGGCGGCGTCTCCGACGACGGGCAATCGTGGCGCGAACCCCCGGGAACCTTCCTCGTGCCGGTCAAGGCCCTCTCCAAGCTGATCGCAGCCCGCTTCCGTGACGCCCTCAGGAAGGCCAAGCCGGAGGCCTTCGCCACGTTACCACGAAAGACCTGGAAGCAGCCGTGGTGCTCGTTCAGCAAGCACTACGGCCACGCCAAGCAGGCCCTCGTGGATTACCTCGCCCGCTACGCCTTCCGCATCGCGATCACCAACGCCCGCATCGTCGCCATGGACGATACCCATGTGGCGTTCAAATACAAGCAGCGGGAGACGGGCGAGTGGAAACGCTGCCGCTTAACCGGGGTCGAGTTCCTCCGCCGCTTCCTGATGCACGTCTTGCCGAAGGGGTTTCACAAGCTGCGATACTACGGGCTCTGGCATCACTCGAAACGCGATCTCCAGCAACGGGCCCGGTTGCTCTTGTCGTTGCTCAGGCGCCACGAATCGGGCGAGCCTGTCCTGATTGCGGATGTGGCCGCTCAGCCCGATACCACCTCGGAAGGCCAAGGTGTCTCAGAAGAGCGATTTTCCCCCGCCTGTCCCCACTGCGGAAGTCGCCGCGTGGACCATCTGCAGGAACGTTGCCGTGGCCCCGATCCGTAGCCCACGAACGGGTCTGTCGTGACCGCCCCGCAACCCAGCTGTCTGGGGCCTGTCTGCGGGCGAGCACGCACACCCAGACACGCAGCCACGCTTACCCTCCCGTCCCATGACGGCGGTAAGCATCGCATCGATCCAGCGCGTTCTTGCAGGTTGCCAGGACGCCTCCCAACGCCGCTGCGCCATCAGTCCGCCCAAAGCGCCCGCCCATCAGACTCCTCCCCCGAAAACGAACGCTTCCGACCCGACGCCCCCCCTCCGCAACCCCTCGTGCCGCCAGGCCGCTTCGTCCAATAGGCCTTTCGCGTCGGCTCCGCGACGCAAAAAGCCATACCTATTCCGCGCGCTGGCCGCGTTCAAGAAGCGCGGAATCCGGGACTTCGCGGCCCGGGCGGGTACGTTTTGGGCCGACTTCCTCCAGGCCGGACGCCGTGCCGGCCTTGCCGGTGTCCTACGGCCGCTCAGCCACGCCTTTCTCGCCGGATCCTCAGGTCCGCAGCCGGCTCCGAGTGTGTGAGGCCCGTATTCTGAGGGGGGCGTCTTCCTTGTGGAATCGGTGTGGAAAACTCGACTTTGATTGCATCCCGATCGGTCTGTGATACAATGAGTTCGCGAGAGCAAGGGGATGGTACGCCTCTTCTTGGGAAGACCTGGAAGGGGCGTCGCACGCAGGTGAGCCGATGACGAGCAGCGCCGGGGTAGAGATGGTTGCCGCAGGGGTGGTGAATAGTGTGTTTCTCTTCGCCTACCTGTTCGTGCTGCTGATGGTGTGCATCTACGCACTGCATCGGTACCACCTCGTTCACCTCTACTACAAGCACAGCAAGAACACCCCGAAGCTCAACGCGTGTTTCCTCGATCTGCCCAAGGTCACCGTCCAACTGCCGATGTACAACGAGCAGTACGTTGCCGAGCGGATCATCGAAGCGACCTGCCAGATTGACTACCCGCCGGACAAGCTCGAGATCCAGGTGTTGGACGATTCGACGGATGAGACGGTCGATATCGCCCGCCGCACGGCCGAGCGGATGCGCGAGGCCGGCCACGACGTCGTCTACATCCATCGGGAGAACCGAGAAGGCTACAAGGCCGGCGCGCTGGAGAACGGTTTGAAGACCGCCAAGGGAGAGTTCGTGTGCATCTTCGACGCGGACTTCATCCCGCCCCCCGCCATCTTGCAGAAGACGATTCACTACTTCACCGACGACAAGGTCGGAATGGTCCAGGCACGATGGGACCATATCAACCGCGAGCATTCCCTCCTGACCAAGACGCAGGCGATCCTGTTGGACGGGCACTTTGTCATCGAGCATTCGGCCCGGAACCGCTCGGGTCGGTTCATGAGCTTCAACGGGACGGCCGGCCTGTGGCGCAAGAGCTGCATCGCCGACGCCGGGGGCTGGCAGCACGATACGCTCACCGAGGATCTCGACCTGAGCTACCGCGCCCAGATGAAGGACTGGAAGTTCCTCTTCCTGCCCGATCTGATCAGTCCGGCCGAGCTGCCGCCCGAGATGCAATCGTTCAAGGCCCAGCAGCACCGTTGGGCCAAGGGCGGCGCGCAAACCTGCAAGAAGCTGCTTCCCAGGATTCTGGGGTCCCGCCTGCCGCTCAAGATCAAGACCGAGGCCTTCTTCCACCTGACGAGCTGCACGGTGTATCTGTACATCGTCGCGCTGACGATCATGCTCTTTCCCGCCATGAAGCTGCGGTGGGCGCTGTTCGAGGAGAGCCAGGTTCTGGGCAATATGCTCTTCGGCCTGTCGCTGTTCGTGATCGCGACATGCTCGCCGAGTGCGTTCTACATGTGCAGCCAGCGGGAGATCTTTCGGACCTGGGCGGACAAGATCAGGTACCTGCCCTTCCTGATGAGCGTGGGCATCGGCATTTCGCTGAACAACGCCCGCGCGGCCCTAGAGGGGTTCTTCGGTCAGCCGGGCGAGTTCGTGCGAACGCCCAAGTACGGCGTCAAGACCGCTCAGGACCAGTCCTGGCACCGCCGCGCCAAGACCTTCCGACAGAAGCTCAACATCCAGCCCTATCTGGAGCTTGCCATCGGTCTGTATCTCGTGGCGTGCGTCATCCTGGCCTTGCGGGACGAGGGGACCGTCTTCGGCGTGCCGTTCCTCGTGCTCTTCGCCAGCGGATACCTCTACGTCAGCCTCAGCACCCTTTACTGTCAGTACGCTCGCAGCCACGAGTCGGCGACGGAACCCGTCTGAGCATTCCCCGTTCTTGTCGGCGCAATCCGAAAGGGTTCCGGCGCGCTTGTCTCTACGGCGACCCGGCCCTGGATGGGATCGTCGCCTTGCGTGCCACGGTTGTGTCGGCATTCCACGCGCGCTGCACGTCCAGCGACGGCGAAGGCAGGAACGAGTGTGCCGTTGTCGTGTCAGCACGGCGCCGGGACTATGGCGTGACGGAGGCAACGCTGCGAACGCGACGCCTCGTCCCAACCTATCTCAGCCGGCTGACCCATCGGTGCGGAGAATGTCCGTGCAGAGGTGTCTCGGCTCGGCGGCCATGATGTAGAACGCCTCGAAGGGCATGTCGCGGTCGGGAAGCGCATACGGAAGGCCGAGGCGAGCCGCCTGGGCGACGTCCTCGGCGAAGACGTACGCCCCGAAGAGCCGCTGGTTCTCGGGTGCGCCCCGCGTCTCGACCGCCCGACGGAGCTCCTCGGCGTGCTCCCGGAACCATACCCATCCGTAGCGGAGCGAGACGACCTCGATGCCGTCCGCGCGGGCGTACTCCCGGCACATCAGCTCGCCGAAGTACTTCGTGAAGCTGTATGTCTCGTGCGGCCAGCAGGGGTGCTCCTCGTCGATCGGCACGTACCGCGGGACGTGCGCTACCCGATGGATCCCGAAGCCGCTCGCCGACTCGCTGCCCCCGTAGACGACTCGCCGAATGCCGTTTGCCCGCACGGCGTCCAGCACGTTGTACGTGGTGACCATGTTGACGGCCATCACCCGTTCGGCGGGGTCGTGCATCGGGTTGGGGATGGCGGCGAGATGGACCACGGCATCCGCATCGCAGATTGCCTCCTGCGTGGCGGCCGCGTCCATAAGGTCGACCTTCCGGAAGGGCACGTCCGGCTGCTTCGCCGAGGGGACGACGTCGACATTGATGACGTCAATGCCGTGGGCGAGCAATTCCCGGAGGACGTAGCGCCCGACCAAGCCCGATCCGCCCGTGACGATGACGCGCATCTTTCGCTCTCCTAACACATGCGCTGATGGCTGATCGACGGGCCAGTGTATGCCAATCGCGGCGAAGCGGCGAGCCTCTCTCGGTGTGGCGTTAGAGGAGGAGCACACGCGCGCCGGGATTCGAGGCGGGGGTCTCGACGTAGCGAGGTTCGCCTGGGAGCGCTGTTCGAAAGGTCGGCGTTACGTTGCTGGGAGCTGCCCTCTCCGAAGGGCAGCCCCCGATAGATTGCTCGGATTCGGGAGCCTTGTGTGCGGCGCTTGCCGTGCGAAGCGTAGCGCTACTCCTCGGTTTCGATCTCGGAGCAGTCGACGAGCTCACCGTTGCGATAGCACTGCGTCGTGGTCTCGGTGGGCGTGAGGAGCGATCCGGTCAGGAAGCCCGTGCCGAAACCGGTCGTGAAGCCGGCGCCGAAGAGCCCGACGCCGCCCGCCGTCGCAGCGGCGGCCAACTCGGTGCAGCCCGAGCCCGCGCACAGCAGACCTACCAATAGCACACACGCGAGAATCCTTCGAACACGTCCTCGTTGAGTCATTTCCAATTCTCCCTTTCGTCTCAGTCCCTCGCAGATCGCGGGACGAGTAGCTCCGATTTAAGCTGCCTGCAAGAATCTTTGGACAGTCAGCGAAACTTGGGTGGCCCACCTCT
>CAZKCX010000464.1:0-6081 GCA_964550865.1 uncultured Planctomycetales bacterium | reverse complement strand
GCAGGGCGTCCTGGTTCTCCTCGAACTGGTTCGCGCTGACGACGATGTCGTGCCCGGCCATGATGTTCACGCCCGCCTTGGCGTTGTACGTGATGATCGAGTCGCTGACGCGCGGGTCCTCGAGGCAGTCGATCATATGGATGCCGTGCCCGCCGTTGTGGTCGACGCTGAGGCCATGAATGTAGATCTCGTTGATGTGCTCGGCGCGGAGCCCGTCTCCGCTCTTGGGGTTGCCGCTGATGCGAAAGTCGGCGACCTGGACCCGCCACGCGTACGCCTTGGGGTTCTTGTCGCGGCCCGGCGCCCGCAAGACGAACGCAGGTTGGCCCTGCTCGTTCTTGTTGACGAGGTGGGTGGCGGCGCCGTGGCCTTCGATCCGCGTGTCGCTCCGTTCGAGGATGAGGGGCTTGTTCAGCTCGAATCGTCCCGGCGGGAGCTTGACGAGTCCGCCGCTCGTGGGCACGGCGTCGAAAGCGGCTTGAAGGTTGGAGAATTTGCCCGCGTCGATGACGGCGGGGGGAGCGTCGGGCTTTGGCGGGGCTTCGGCCCGGGTCGAAGACGAGACGCAAAGGACGAGGACGGCGATCAGCGGTAGACGGTGTCGGCGGTAGCGCATGGCTCCTCCCTCTTTGAAGACGAGGCCGCGACGGTGCGCGGGGGTGGCGCGGCGTTTTGATCGGACGCCCGGCAGTGTACGGTCGGCGGTTTGCGATTCGCAAGGGAACCGTCGCGGAATCCTTTGAGCGCCCGCGGAATGCGGGGTACAATTCTCGTTCGCTCGACCCCGCGTGCGGGCGGACGTCGAATTCCGGTCCAAGAGCAAGGAACAGGCACATGAAGTCCATGCGTCCTCGATTGTGTTGTCTGACCGTGGGATTGTTGGGTTCGCTTTCGGTCGGTCTGCATGCGGCCGATGCGCCGAAGCCCAAGACGGCCGGTGAGGGCAAGTCCGGTCCGTGGTGGATGCGGCAGACCGCGTTAGGCGAGAAGGGCACGCTTCTCCTCAAGGATAAGCCCTGGTGGGAGCGGGCCCAGGGGCTCAAGGTCGGCGAGAGCTTCGTCGTCGATGCCCCCGGCGATCTGAAGGGCCGCATGCTCGTCCGGCGAGAGAAGCTCCGCAACCGTTCGAAGCAGGTCGAGGCCATCGTGTGGGTCCTCGACGACGACGGCGACGGCAGCATCGCCAGGGGCGGCGACGAGGACAGCGATTGCTACGTGGTCGACTACGGCGGAGACGGCGTGGTCGATCGCATGCTCGACTGGATCGACAACGACAACGACGACGATCCGGACGAGATGGACATCCGCTACTTTGTCAATGGCGAGCTGCGGCAGGTCTGGGCCGGCTTCGACTACGACGACGACAACCACATGTGGAATCTCGCCGGCTACGAGTACGCGGGCAACTTCTTCCACGCCGACCCGTACGGCGACGCGATGATCTTCATGAACAAGTTCAACCCCGAGAAGGGGGAGTGGGTCCCCGTCAGCGAGTGCCCCTTCGCCTTCTACGACACGGACAAGGACAACTTCAGCGAGGTCGTCGTTCGGTGCAGCGCCGTGCCGATCGGCTACGACCTGACGGTCGACCCCGACTACGCCAACGACAGCCGCCGTTATCGCGGTCCGTGGATGCCGGTTATGCGCCGCATGGGCATCGTCAACATCCGCTACGGCTTCGACGTGGACAACCTCTCGAGCAAGGAGATGCCCCTGCATTACGACATGGGCTTCAACCTCGTCGGCGCGCAACCGTACGACTACCCCGGCATGGAGCATCCCAACGCCAAGCGCCGCCCGCCCCAGGTCCTTCGCGTCACCCCGTTCAAGGACCTCCGCGAGATCAGCAACAACTACCCGGCCGACGAGACGGGGTTCAGCTGGTACGAGCAGGAAGACGACACGATGACGATCGGCCACAAGTGGGACCCGAAGAAGGACCGTCGTTGGGAAGGCATCTTCTGGGTCTGGACGCGTCGTTTCATGGGCAACACGGGCGGGCCCTGCCAGAAGTGGAACATGCGCCGCGAGTGGTGCGGTAAGAAGACGACCAAGCGAGAGCTCTATTACAGCGGCGTGGACCGGCGGATCCATCTCCGCGGCGCGAGCGAGGGCTGGATCGAGATCGGTCACTTCGCCGGACTCAAGGCCCTCGGCGAGGTCCGCATGTACGACACTGACGGCAACGGCGTGTTCGACCGGTGGGAGGTCTATACGGCCGACAGTCCGCTGCCCCTTCGCGTCACGCAGGTCCGTGACGAGAAGGCCGAGCCGGTTCCCTTCGCGTACGATGCCCTCGTAACGTTCCACAACGAGAACGTCGTTCCGCCCGCGATGGCGGCGAACGCCAAGCTGATGACCGCGATGGGCAAGTTGCATATGTTCGAGCCGTCGGCCGGCTTGGCCGCTGCGATGAAGGAAGGCTCGCCGAACGAGCGGCGGTACGTGCAGGACGTGATTCGCGAACTGCACTACCAGGACCTGCGGACGCACTTCGCGAAGAAGGCCAACGCGATACTCACCACGGCGCGCCAAGACGAGCTGCGGCGGATGGGCCTGGCCAAGGCGAAGAAGACCAAGAGCAGCATCTACGCGTGGCAATTGGCGCTCGCGCTGAAGGACCTGGACGTCGCCTACGGCGCGGGAGACTACGATCGGGCGTGCGCGGCGCTCGCCAGGATAGAACAGATTGAATCGACGGTGAAATCGAAATGATCCTAGCGGCGGGACACCTGGAAGGGCCGGACTACTTCGTGGTCGTCGGGTACTTCGTGCTGATGCTCGGCATCGGCGTGTACTTCTATCGCTACATGAAGGGGATGAAGGACTACTTCAGCGGCGGCAACAACATCCCCTGGTGGCTGAGCGGCGTGTCGTTCTACATGTCGAGCTTCAGCGTCTTCGCGTTCGTGTTCTACTCGGCGCTGGCGTATGAGTACGGGTGGGTGGCCGTCACGCTCTTCTGGGTCACGACGCCCGCGACGATCGTCAGCGTGGTCTTCTTCGCGACGCGATGGCGGCGGGCGCGGATCGACAGTCCCGTCGAGTATCTCGAGTCGCGCTACAGCCCGGTGCTGCGGCAGGTCTTTGCCTGGCAGGGGATCCCCGTCCGCGTGATCGACGACGCCCTGAAGCTCATCGCCATCGGCACGTTCATCTCGGTCGGCCTGGGCCTGGACATGAAGCAGAGCATGCTCTGGTCGGGGCTGATCATGCTGGCGTATACGTTCATGGGCGGGCTGTGGGCGGTGGCCGTTACGGACTTCATCCAGTTCGTGGTGATGGCCGCGGCCATTGTGGTGCTCCTACCGCTCGCGCTGACGAAGGTCGGCGGATTCGACGGGTTCGTGAACAACAGTCCGGAGGGGTTCTTCAAGCTCACGCACCCCGAGTTCAGCTGGGTCTACGTCGCCTCGAACATCTTCCTCTTCACGCTGGCGTACAGCAGCATCAACTGGTCGCTGATCCAGCGGTACTACTGCGTGCCGAAGGAAACGGACGCCAGGAAGGTCGGCTGGCTCGTCGTCGTGCTCAACATCGTCGGCCCGCCGCTCATGTTCGTCCCCGCGATGGCGGCTCGGCAATTCCTCGAGCAGCTGAAGGACAGCGGCGACGTCTATCCCGAGCTTTGTGCCGCGCTCCTTCCCGCGGGCATGTTGGGGCTGGTCATCGCCGCGATGTTCTCGGCCACGATGTCGATGCTCAGCAGCGACTACAACGTCTGCGCGAGCGTGCTGACCAACGACGTCTACCGCCGGCTGATTCGACCGAGCGCTTCCCAGCGGGAGCTCGTCTCCGTCGGGCGGCTCATGACGCTGCTGATCGGCATCGTTGCGTTGGTGGTGGCTTTCAGCCTCGCCGGCGCCGGCGGCGTCGATCAATTCCGCAACATGGTCAAGCTGTTCAGCGTCGCGACGGCGCCGGTGGCTATTCCGATGCTGCTGGGGCTGCTGAGCCGGCGCATGACGAACGCCGGCGCGCTGGCGGGCTTCGTCCTGGGCGTGGGCGTCGGGTTGACGCTGTTCTTCTCCGACATCGAGGGCGGCGAGATCTTCGGCGCCGCCTGGAAGAAGGAGAACCTGCTGCTCTTCTCTACCGCGCTGACGACCGGCATCGTCATGGTCGTGGTCAGCCTGCTCTTCCCGGCTAAGGGTCGGGAGCAGGAGGAGACCGAGCGCTTCTTGGATCGGCTGAACGTGCCCGTCGGGGAGATGGAAGGCGATGCCCCGCCGATCGTGCCGGCCGGCGCGAAGCTCATCTCGCCGTTCCGCGTGGTGGGGGTCTCGACGCTGTTTATCGGCGTGATGATGCTCGTCGTCACGCCGTGGGTGCGGGGCGGGCTCGCGCTGGTGATGAGCATCGGCATCGGCGTCGCGTTGTCCCTCGTGGGGCTCCTGATGTTCCAGTTCAGCCGGAAACCACCGCCACTGCCTGAGGAGGAACCGCAATGAGCGAAATCGGAATCGGCATCATCGGCTCCGGCTTCATGGGCCGGACGTTCTCCGAGACGATCACCAAGTACTGCCGACGTGCGAAGCTCGTGGCGGTGACGGGGGGCTCGCGGGCGGAAGGACTCGCCCAGGACTACGAGATGGCTCTCGAGGACTCCGTCGACTCGCTCGTGGCCCGGGACGACATCGCGGCCGTCTTCATCACCTCGCCGCACGCGGCGCACGCCGAGCAGGCGATCGCCGCGGCCAAGGCCGGCAAGCACATCCTCATCGAGAAGCCCATGGCCTGCTCGGTCGAGGACTGCGACGCGATCCTCGATGCCTGCAAACAATCGGGCGTCAAGCACACCATCTCCTTCAGCCAACGCACCCGCAAGTGCAACATCAAGGCGAAGGAGCTGATCGACGCCGGGGAGATCGGCGGGATCCGCCAGATCCAGGAGTATGCGCTCACGCCCACCGGGCTGGACGGACTGCCCGCATGGCAGAGTGATCCCGCCAACCTCGGCACCCTCTTCGGCCACGCGATCCACAACTTCGACCGCGTGCGGTGGTTCACCGGCGCGGAGATCAAGACCGTCTACGCCAAATGCATGAGCATCGAGGGTGCGGAGATCGAGGGCTCTTCGATGGTCCTGATGGAGCTGACCGACGGGACGGCCGTGAGCCTGTGGAGCAGCTTCGAGATCGCCAAGCCATCGTTCCCTCGAACGCAGTGCAGCGCGTGGCTCCTCGGCGAGAAGGGCCTGATGGATCTCGACGCCTTCGGCGAGCTGCGGATCGCGACCCAGGGCGAGTGGGAGGTGGCTGAGGTGCAAGACCCCATCGATTGGGCCGGCAAGGGGTTCCTCGATCCGGTGCGGCTCGAGTCGTACACACTGCAGTCGCAGCGCTTCTTCGATGCGATCGTCAACGACGAGGAGCCGCCCGTTACCGGTTGGGACGGACGCCAGGCGGTGGCCGC
Source organism: uncultured Planctomycetales bacterium (assembly GCA_964550865.1). Classification (GTDB taxonomy): domain Bacteria; phylum Planctomycetota; class Phycisphaerae; order UBA1845; family JAFGLZ01; genus JAFGLZ01. Next base: position 666 of record CAZKCX010000464.1, on the reverse strand, counting down.
CGCGCTGGCCGCCTACGAGTCGTCCAGGACCGGCAAGGAGATCACGCTGTCATGAAGTTCGAGAAGTCCAAGGCGCTGTACGAGCGAGCCTGCAAGACTTGCCCGGGCGGCATCCACAGCAACGTCCGCAAGAACTGGCGGCCGGTGCCGATGTTCTACGAGCGCGGCGAGGGATCGCACGTCTGGGACGTCGACGGCAACGAGTTCATCGACTACGTGCTCGCCCGCGGGCCGCTGCTCTTGGGCCATTCACCCAAGCCCGTCATCGAGGCCGTCAAGAAGCAGCTCGACGTGGGGATGATGTACGCCGGCCAGCATCCGCTCGAGATCGAGGCGGTCGAGAAGATCGTCGACCTCGTGCCGTGTGCCGAGCAGGTGCGATTCAGCAACTCTGGGAGCGAGGCCGTCCACGGCGCGATGCGACTCGCCCGGGGCGTGACGGGCCGACAGAAGGTCCTTCGCTTCGAGGGCCAGTATCACGGCTGGTTCGATTCGGTGTTCTGGGGCTTCGCGCCGCCGTTGGACCAGGCCGGCCCGCGGGAGGAGCCCGAACCGCACCCCGTCAGCCGCGGCCAGGTGCCGACCGACAGCGAGAACCTGATCATCCGCCCGTGGAACGACCTGGCGCTCGTCGAGCAGGCGTTCGCCAAGTACCCCGATCAGATC
>CAZKCX010000463.1:0-6100 GCA_964550865.1 uncultured Planctomycetales bacterium | reverse complement strand
CCCTTCAGGCCCTACCGCCCACCGCGTAAGCTTCCGAAATATGCAACGCTGGGGTGATCTCGTTCGGCTTGCCGACGATGTCCGATGCCGTCTCCAGCATGCCCCACGCGATCATGTTGTTGCGGTTCTCCCAGCGGGATTCCTGCAACCCGGGTCGCAGGAATGCGCTCTGCCAACGATGGAAGTGCAGACCGTCACGACTGGTCATGAACACGCCGTCCGAGACGCCGGGATAGTGATGATGGCTCTTGCGTCGCTTGGGCCGAAACCGCTTCGGAAAGCCCATGAAGATGTGCGGCGCGCGGTAGTACGGACGGATGGCGTTCGTGTACAGGTGCTCGGGCTTGGCGTCGCCGTAGTCGAGGAACACCGGGTCGGTCCACGCGCGGAAGTCCTTCGACGTGCAGGTCATGATGTCGCGGACGCCCTTTCGGCCCATCCGGTGGTAGTCGCGATACTCCTTGCGGATCGTGTCGTAGAACGCGAGGTTCTGTGAGTCGAACGCACCCTTGGTGATGATGGGCTTGTCCGTCAAGCGCGACCAGTGGATGCCGTCCTTGGACTTGAATGCGCCCAGCCCGCCCTTGACGGTGGCGACGGCCTTGTACTTCTCGTCCGGTTTGCAGTCGGGATTCGGATCCTTGAAGGGCGTGAAATTGTGGCTGCCGTCGCCCTCCCAGATGAGGTTATTGGCCTTGGAGCCCGCGACCTCGATGATGCCGAGCTGCGGCTTGGTCCATGTCTTGCCGTCGGTGCTCTCGGCGTAGCACACGCGTTGCGGGCCCGCCTTCTTGGTCTTGGGGTACCAATTGGCGCCGCGGTAGTACATCCGGAACTTGTCTTTGTCCTTGAAGACGGTGATGTAGCAGCCGATGTTGCCCTCCCACGGCTTGTCCAGCTTGACGGCAACGTTCTGGAACGTGGGATGATGCAGCTCCAGCTCGAGGTCCTTCATCCGGTCGATGAGGAAGTCATCGACGAACAGCTCGAGCCGAGAGCCGATGTCGATCGGCTCGGCCGCATCGGACCGCCCTGCGGACAGGCCGCACATCATCACGCCGAGAAGAAGGACGGTTGTCACTCGCCCATGATTCCACACCCTGTGCTGTCTCCTGTACATACTCGCAGACCTCCTGCTCGCTTCGGTTTCGGATTCCGGTACACGCGCAGAGAGCCTACCGCAAGGCATCACCCTTGTCCAAAGCCAAAGGCCTAGTGTCGTGTCGCGACTCATTTGATGGGCGACCAATCGATGGGTGGCCCATCAGATGACGAGCGACGGAACACCCGGGGGTTTCGCACACCGCCCATGCCATAGCGCGGGACGCTGCGCCACTCGACCAAGGTTCACACATCCGGCTCGGCGGTGACCGTCAGGCGGCAGCTCTTGAACTGCTCGACGTACAGCTCGGCCCGTTCCTTGTGCGTGACCAGCAGCACGGAGGTGCCGGTGTGGTGGGCTTCGAACATCTTCTCGACGGCCTCCTCGGGGCCGAGGGGCGTCAGCTTGCAGATCGTGTTCACGACGTACAGCATGTCGTTCACGTCGTCGTTATGGAGGATCACCTTGTACGGCGGCAGGAGGTCCGTATCCGTCGCTTCGAGCGTATCGGTCTGAGATTCGGGAATCCCCTGGGCCATCATCCGCTTCCTCTGCGAATCCCCGGACGATGCTGATCACCATCGAGGCGCCGTCGTCCTCCGCGGAAATCCATTCTCCCCTCAGTATACGCCGTGAGAGAGACGAGACAACGACGTTCTCGCGTGGGTCGGCAATCGTCGTCCGAGCCGGCCTGGCTGCCGCGGCGTAGCCTTCGCGAAGCCGGGTCCTCAGGCCGGTCGTCGTTCGTCGTGGAAAAAGCGCAGCCGAGCCAAGACGCCCCGGCTCTGAACCCCCCCGACTCACCGACGGCGCGTGAGATCGCGGACGCGCTGAAGAATCGCCTGATAGCGCCGCAGGCTCACCGTCGGCGGCACGCTGTGATCGCTGTGGAAGATGTACCCGCCCTCCCGGGCGGCGACGGGAATCTTGCGCTCGATCTCTGCATTGGACTTGCTCTCGTCGTGCATGTCCCGCGCGCTGATCCCGCCGAAGAACGTCAGCCTGTCTCCGTATCGTGCCTTGAGCTCGACGAGGTCCATCCCGCTGTGGACATCGACCGGATTGAGGGCCTCCAGGCCGACCTCGATGAGGTCGTCGAGGATCGCGTGAATCCGGCCGTCGGAATGCATGAAGGCGGCGATGCCGTGCTCGCGCGCCAGACCGAAGATCCGGGCATAGCACGGTTTGAGCGTCTCGCGAAACGATTCCGGCGACATGAGCGTGCCCTGCGTCGTGCCCAAGTCCTCGGTAAGGAAGACGCCGTCGGGGACGATGCCGTGCTCGAAACCTCGCCGCAGCGTCGCACAGACCAGATCGGTGTAGGCCTCAAACATCTCCCGGAGCCGGTCGGGGGCCTCGACGAAGTCCATACAGCTCTCGAGAAAACCATGGTGCCGCCACGTCGCCTCGAACGGTCCGTAGCAGCTCAGCAGGACGAACCGATCCGTCGCCCGAGCCTGGCGGAACTCCTCGGCGGCCCCCTCCCAGGTCGGATACGTCACGAACGGCGGAAAGTACGATTGGCGACTGATCCGGGCGGTCCCGTCCACGTCGACGACGAGCCGCTGCTTGATCTCCTGCCAGCCCTCCGGCGTCTGCGAGACGTGGTCGAAGTAGTGCAGCGCCCCGCTCTTGGCGAGCCACTTGACGGCCGAGTAGCCGTGCTTGCTGACGAATGAGATCCGATCGTCCGCCTTCTCGAGCGTCTTCTCCGGCAGTCGGGGCGAGGCATCGAGGGACATGTGCTCGATGTCGAAGCCGAAGTAGTCCGCATCGCAGACGTCCTGCGGCTTGCCCTCCTCGATGTGCCGTAAGGCGGTGTCCTCCCAGAAGCTCTCGTCGCAGGGCACGACGTCCGGGGCTTCGTGCGCCAGGGCCGTCTTCACGCGTTCGCGGGATGTCATTCGCGTCTCCCCTTCGGGTCGTTCGCACCGTCGGCGGGTCCGCGGATTGTAGCAATCGACGGATGCGACGACGACCCGCTTGCCAGGCGAGGGGTTCTTGGACATCATACGTTTCGTTCACACAGGCGCAGAGCGCCCTTACCAGAACGGATTGGAGTACACGATGAGTGACGCATCCGACGTAATCGAATTCGACGAGTTCCTGCGGGTCGATCTGCGCACCGCGAAGGTCCTGGAGGTTCGCGAGCACCCCAACGCCGACAAGCTGATCTGTCTGAAGATCGACGTCGGCTCCCTGGGCGAGCGGCAGATCGTCGCCGGACTGAAGCCGTACCTCGACGATCCGCAGTCGCTTGTCGGCAAGACGATCGCCATCGTAGCGAACCTGGCCCCGCGGGCGATGCGCGGGGAAACCAGCCAGGGCATGCTCTTGGCGGCCAGTAGCGAGGATCGATCTCGAGTGATCGTCCTGACCACCGATGAGCCCATGGAACCCGGCTGCAAGATTTCCTAAGCTACTTCCAGGAAAGGTCGACCAGTGCGCAGAAAGAGACTTCTCTGTGGGTGGCCCATGGCTTCAGCCGAGGGGGTCCGTCGCTCGCGCGACGGGGACCCGAATCACCGCACGAATTCGAGTCCCCCACCTCTCAAGAGGTGGGCCACCCAGACTTCGCTCACTGGCCAGACGTTTTTGCACGTGGCTTAACCCGCCGGACCGGGTCGCCCTGCTATGCTGCGCGAGCTGCACATCACGAACCTCGCCATCATCGAAGACGTCCACGTCGAGCTCGACCCCGGGCTGACGGTCTTCACCGGCACGACGGGCGCGGGCAAGAGCCTCGTGGTCGGGGCGCTGCAACTCCTGCTCGGCCTGAAAGCCGGGAAGGACATGCTCCGCGCCTCCGCCGGCGAGGGCCGCGTCTCCGGGCTGTTCGACGCCTCCAACGCCAGCGTTCGAACGGAACTTGAATCCCTTACCGACGTGGCCGTCGAAGACGACGAGGTCTTGATCACGCGACGCCTCCTCGCCAGCGGACGAAGCTCCTGCTCGGTCAACGGCCAACCCGTCACCGTCGCGATGCTCCAGGCCGTCGGCGAGCGGCTGATCGATCTCCACGGGCAGTACGATCACCAGTTCCTGCTGCGGCCCGCGAACCAGCTCGCCGTGCTCGACGCCTACGCGGGCCTCGAGGACCTCCGGGGGCAACTTACCGCGGCGTACGAGCACTGGCGGGAACAGATCGCCCGACGAGAGGCATTGGCCCGGGATGCCGACGTCCGCCGTCAGCAGCTCGAGCTCTACGACTTCCAGGCCGCCGAGATCGACGAGGCGAACGTCCGGCCCGGCGAACTGGAGGACGTGGAGGCCCGCCACCGCAGGCTGGCCAACGTCGAGAGGATCCGCCAGGCGACCTCGGCCGCGTACGCCAGGCTATCGGAGGACGACGGCCTGCTCGACGCGTTGCGATCGGTCGTCAGCGATCTGGACGATCTCACCGAATACGATGCGGAGCTCACGCGGGTCGTCGAACCTTGCCGGTCGGCGTCGCTGGCCCTCGATGAGGCCGCCAACGACCTCCGCCGCTACGCCGAGTCGCTCGACTTCGACCAGGCCGAGCTCGAAGAGGTAGACGCGCGGCTGTCCCAGCTCCGCCGCCTGTGCGAGAAGTACGGCGGCAGCGTCGATGCCCTGCTCGCCTATCGAAAGCAGATCGGCACCGAGAGGGAGGACCTGCGCCTTCGGCAGGGCGACTACGCGGAGATCGATCAGCGCGTCGCCGAGTCGAGGCAAGCCTACGAGAGCCTGGCCAAGAAGGCCGCGTCCAAACGCCGCACGGCAGCCAAGCGTCTGGGCGGCCTGATCGACAAGCAGCTCGCCGAGCTCGGCATGGACAAGGCCCACTTCGAGATGAAGCTGACCCAGGCCGATCCCGGCCCGACGGGCGAAGACGAGGCGGAAATGCTCGTCCGCACCAATCCGGGACAGCCGATGCATCCCTTGCGGCGGATCGCCTCGGGCGGGGAGATGAGCCGCGTCATGCTCGCGATCAAGTCGGTGCTGGCGGAGACCGACCGCGTCAGCGTGCTCGTGTTCGACGAGGTCGACGCGCACGTCGGCGGACGACTGGGGGCGGTCATTGGCCAGAAGCTCCGATCGCTGTCCCGCAATCATCAGGTCATCTGTATCACGCACCTGCCGCAGATCGCGGCATTCGCCGATCGCCACCTCAAGGTCAGCAAGCGAACGCGCGGCCAGGATACACGAACGACGGTCCAACTCGTTGACGGCCAAGAGCGCGTCGACGAGCTCGCCGAGATGATCGCCGGGGAGCGCACGTCGGCAACCAGCCGCCGCCAGGCGAAGGAGCTGCTCAAGCAGGCGAACGGCTGACCCGGCAACCATCTCGCTGCGGCCGACGATCATCCACCGATCGAGCGGGTCCCTGCCTCCGCTGCCCCTGTCCCGCACCGTCTCGCGGGGCCCATTCCCGTGACCCGCGGTCATGGCAACGCAGCGTCTGGTGACGGCCGCTGCCCCGTTCGGGAGAGGGTGTACGAGGTCTTGACAAGCATCCCCGCGCCTGGCACGATAGGCAGGAGAGGTTCGCCGGGGGAGAGGAAATCGCGTAGCGGTCTCTGCAAGAAATCAAAGATTTTCCGACGATCAGCCGAATAGGGGATTGACACAACGAGAGCATGTGGTAAACTTTGGTGCTGCAAAGCCGTCAGCGATCCGGCCCGAAGGCCTCGCGCATCGGGTTGATGGTAAGGAGAGAAGGCTTTTTGCACGTACTGATTGGAATCCAGATCGGATTCATCTGCTGGCTTCGTTGCTGAGGTAGGTGGTAGCGGGATGACCCCAAGGCCACCGGCAGCAAGCCGGTGGCTTTTTTTGTCGGGATTTTCGGCGGTCTCGACCCGGGGCGCAACAAGCAGGGCTCGTAGCTCAGTTGGTTAGAGCGCGCCCCTGATAAGGGCGAGGTCGCTGGTTCGAATCCAGCCGGGCCCAGTTGATTCCTCCATGGGCCGGTGCCCTGAGGCCCGGGGACGTAGCTCAACTGGGAGAGCGCCGGCTTTGCAAGCCGGAGGTTGC
>CAZKCX010000462.1:0-6113 GCA_964550865.1 uncultured Planctomycetales bacterium | reverse complement strand
CACGGCTAAAGCCATGGGCCACCCACCCATCAGCCGACGAGCGACAGAGCACTAGCGCCGATCCGGAGGCTCGGTCGTTTCCTCCGTGCGCATGGCGCGCCGGACGATAAGCCAGAGCCGGCGGAGGTCCAGCTTCAGCGTGAGCGATAGCGTGTGCTTGGCCTTGTCGACCTTCGGGCCCGCCACGACCCGCGCGCTGCTGAGGAAGGTCAGAATGTCAGGGGCGAGCTCTTCGTGGTGTCGGAGGAACTCGCCCATCGTCACGCCGCCGGGCAGGTCCAGGGCATCGATCTTCTCGGCGAGCTTGATCTGACCGGCGATACGGGCGTCCTGCGTGGCGAATTCGATGATGCGGTCGGTGGCGGGCTCGAGCTCGGGCAGGACGGACTCACTGTCGGTCCGAAGCGGTTCGTCGGCCCAACGGGGCTTGTCCACATCGACGACGGCATACGGATGGGTGCGGAGCGCCGAGCTCGGGGGCACGCCGTATCCCGCCGCGCGGAGCCTTCGAACCCGCGCGAGTCGCGCGATGCTCTTGATATCCGAGGCGGGGATCTTCGGCTTGTCCTTCGCCAGCTCGTACAGCTTCTCGATGCGATCCACGACGGAGGTCACGTCCACCTGGGCGAACCGCTTGCAGACCTGCTCGGGCAACCATTCCGGCTTGGTCACGCCGAGGCCCCGGTACGGCTGACGGAGCCCTTCGGCGATCGTCGGCGACGCGGCAAGGAGATTGCCCACCGTGCCGGAACGTTCCATCTTGAGCCCGCCGATCTGATCGACGAGGTTCTCGATCGCGTCGAGCTGGGCGGCCCGTTCCGCCGCCTTGAAGCCGGCCGGCGTCACGTTGGCCCATCCCGCCGGCGGAAGATCGCCCGCCTCGCGCCCGCCAGGCCAACCCGGCGGACCGGTCAGCTCCTCTTCCGTGGGCGGGCTTCCCGACCCCGTGGCGATGAGTTCCCGTCCGTTCAGCCGCTTGGCGAGCGCGTCCAGATCCTTCGGCTTGAGAGAGGCCGCCTCACCCGCGGCGGCGTTCAAACGCTTCAGCGCGTCGATCAGCTTGGCGGCGGAGAGCGCGAGGTCGACCTCGGCGTCGCCGCTACGATACGTTCGGGTGCGACCGAGCGGCGTGGCCTCCGTGGCGAGCCGTCGCAAGCCGATGTCGATCGCGGCCGAGCCGGCGGCCAGGTCGGCGACGGTTCGAGACCCCTCGAGCGGCAACGCGAGCATCTTCCGGTAGAGCTGGTGATACGCGTCAGCGAGTGCGGCATCCCGAGCGATCTCACGCAGGTGCCGGTCGGACAGTCCACCGGACCGTTGTGCGGCCGCGCCGCTGGAAAAAAGTACGACGAGTGTCATCACGAGGAGGGCCCAACGTCCCGGCCGTTCCCTCAGCACAAGAAAGGCAGAGGAAAGGCGACGGTTCGTCACTTCTGGCAGTCGGCTGTCGCGTTTCATGGCAAGGCTTCCGGTCTGAGCCCGTGCCCTCGGGCTCGTGAACGCCCAGGCGAGGATACGACGGTGTACGTCCGATCACAAGGCCCGATATGGAGATATCCAAGGCGGTTTCGGGTCTTCAGGCGAGGCGTTCCGAATCGACCGTTTGTTTGTAATCGCGGTCGCTACGCTGTGACAGTATGATAGGGGCAGTGGGAGTCCTTGCGCCGAAGGCGGCGCAAGCCCCGGCGGAGAGCGTATTCGATGCCCGGCATCGAACCGATTCGCCCCAGAATGGTCGGAGGTTCGACGATGGCCCAGATGGCCCCGGGAGCCCGTGTCAGCGAGTACATCCTGCTCGAGACCGTCGGCTCCGGCAGCTTCGGCGAGGTCTGGAAGGCCCGCCACCATATCTGGGAGGACCAGGTGGTAGCCGTCAAGGTCGCCACCGACGCCCAATATGTGCGCAACCTCCAGACCGAGGGCGTGACCATCCACGGCCTTCGCCATCGCAACATCGTTCGAGCGATGGGGCTCGATCCGTACGCGTCGCCGCCGTACCTGGTGATGGAGTTCGTCGACGGCCCGACGCTCCGGGAGCTTATCGACTCCAACCCGAGCGGCCTGCCCGTGCCCACGGTCTGCGCGCTGTTGCGGGGCATTCTCGAGGCCTTGAAGCACGCGCACGAGAACGGCGTGGTGCATCGCGACGTCAAACCGGCCAACGTCCTCATCGCGTCTCGGGACGCGCTCGACGCCCTGCGAGCCGAGGACGTCCGCGTGACGGACTTCGGCCTCGGCGAGGCCGCCGGCGTGACCAAGAGCTCGATCCTCGCCTCGGGCAGTCTGTTGACCGAAGAGGGTAAGAGCATCAGCGGGACGATCGCCTACATGGCCCCCGAGCAGCGGGACGGCGGGCACGTCGATCACTGCGCGGATCTCTACGCCTGCGGGATCGTGCTCTTCGAAATGCTGACCGGCCAGCTGCCCCAAGGGGGCGACCTGCCGGGTCATGTCCGCGACGACGTGCCCGAGTGGATGGACGCCCTGTTCTCACGTTGCTACACGCGGCGGGACCGACGATTCGGCTCGGCGCGAGAGATCCTGGAAGAGCTCGACAACCACGCACCGGACGCCGAGGAGTCGGGCGACGCCCCGCCGCCCCCGCCGAAGCCGCGTCGCTCGTTGCCGCGAGCGAAGCTCGTGCTCAACAAGCAAGGCCGCCGGGACGACTACTGCAATCAATGCGGGCATCGCCTGGATCCGGAGGACAACTTCTGTATCAAGTGCGGCAGCCAGGTGAACCCGAATCCGCCGCGGTGCCCGGAGTGTCGTGCCTACGTCGACCCTCGCGCGAAGTACTGCGTCATGTGCGGCGCGTCTTTGGAGACCATGGGATGCTGAGACGGTCTCACAGGAAAGGTTGACCTGCGCGTCGAAGGAGGACTCTTGGTGGGTGGCCCATGGCTTTGGCCATCGCGGACGCGAACCGTAGCGTAATTCGGGTTCCCCACCGCTGAAGCGGTGGACCACCCATAGACAACGCACTGGGCGAGCTACGCTTCGCGAACCGACCAGATGCTCTTGCATGCAGTTCGGGTCTAGCGGCGGTGCGTGGTCGAAGTCGTCGCGACGTGAACCGCGGTATCGATTCCCGAGGTCCCTGCGCTGGGTTGTGGCGGGACCGGGAGGATAAAGACGTGTTTCGCTTTACGTTGGCCCCATGTCTGTTCTTCATCCTCCTGCCGGTGATCCTGATCGTTGCCGGTCAGCTCATTCGCGGGCTCATGACGGTGTTGATGCGCATCGGTGGCGACCCCGGTCCCGGGCCTCGCGGTCGCATGGGCGGGTACGGGCCGCGACGAGGCAGGGGACGAGGCCCTCGCCCCGGCCGACAAGGGCAACCCGACCCTTGGGCCTCCAGCGATCGGCCTCCCGTCGAGGCCGAGAAGGTCTGCCCCAACGAAAAATGCCGACATACGAACCGCGCGGGGGCGAACTTCTGCGCGCGGTGCGGCACGCGGCTCGCCACATGATCCCGTCGACCGACCGGAGTCCTGTCGCACGATGAGCGCCACCGTCCAAGACGCCTTCCGCATCGAGGACGACTTCCTCCGCGGCATCGAGGACCGCTTCGACGAGGCGAGCACCTGGCTGCCCGGCTCACGATTCCGCCTCCTCACCGACGACCAGCGAGACCGGATGCGCGAGCAGGCCGCCCAGCGACGCCTGCCCGGCGTCGATCTGAACCTGCTCGACCGCCTGCCGAACAACCGCAGGTCGGTCCTCATGGGCCAAGAGCGAAGGCTCTTCGGACTGTGGCGGCGGACGGTCGGGATGCTGACGGCCTCCGTGCTCACGCCCCTCACCGAGGTGCTCGAGCGGTCGACCTCCGCCGACGCGCAATGGCCAGACCAAGCCCTCGGGCCGATCGACCGCGCGACGCTCGTCGAGCACGTCGAGGAGTTGACGAAGCGGCACGTCCGCACGCACATCGTCGGCGTTTGCAGCCCGAGCGGCTTCACCGAAGACGCGCGGCGCGCAACGTTCCGGCGCCCCGGCCTGACCGTGGTCCTCATCGAACCGCATGCCTCCGGTGGATGGGAGGTGCACGGCCTGTCGGGCCCGGACCTGAGGACCGCGACGGCGTTTTTTGACGCCGAGCCCGAGCCGGAGAAGATGCGGCGGGTCCGCAACGCCATCGAGGCCCGGCGCGTCGAGCTCGTGGCGGAAGGCCTCAACGCCGCGGACCTCGCCGCGGAGCTGGGCGTTCGGCAGGGGCTCGTCGATCGGGCGTTTCGCGAGCTGGCCGCAAGCGATCCGGGTCTGAGCGTGACCGCGGGGCAGCGCGGGAGTATCCTGTACGACACGTCCACCGCGGTGAAGGAGAGCGCATCAATGTCTGTCATGGACTTCATCCGACGGATCCTCGGTCGCCAGGCCTCGCCCGCCGAGAAGATCAAACAGCTCGAGAAGAAACAGGCCGAGCTGGACGACAAGCGCAAGGCCCTGCAGGCCGACCTGGACAAGCTGACCGATCGCGAGGGGGAGCTGAAGCAAAAGGCCGTCGCCGCAAGCTCCGATACCGAGCGGCGACAATTCGTTTCTCAGCTTGCGCAGCTCCGCCGGGAGATCGGGCTTCAGAACGAGAAGGTCTCCATCCTCAACAAGCAGAGCCAGGTGCTCGGCCGGCAGATCCACAACCTCGAGGTGGCCGAGACCGCCCGACCCGCCGACCTGCCCAAGTCGGAGGAGATCACCGAGGCGGCGGCCGCCGCCGAGGCCGCCCTCGAAGAGCTGGACGAGACGTACGAGGCCGTGCGGACCGTCAGCAGCGCGACCTCCGAGCAGGGCATGACCGAGGAAGAGGCCGAGATCATGGCCGAGATCCGAGCCGAGGTCGCCAAGCAGGAGACGGTGGCCGAGTCGCCGGCGACGGAACCTAAGGCGGAGACGTCCGTCCCGGAGCCGCCCCAACCGTCGGAGCCGGAGCGCGCCGACGACGAACCCGAACGGGAGGCCACCTGACACCGGCAGCGAAGGGAGAGCGGACCCATGGGCCTGTTCGACTGGCTGACCCAACGACGCAAGCCGCTGAGCAAGATGACGCGGCAGGAGCTCCGCACGCAGGAGCTGACCCTCGAGAAGGACCGCAACCTCCTCCTCAAGCGGATCGACAAGCTCGCGAAGGAGAAGCAGAAGATCTTCGACCGCGGGGCGAAGGAGGCCTCCCCCGAGCTCCGCAAGGCCCTCGCCCAAGAGTTCGAGATGAAGACCACCGAGCAGCTCCTCGTCAGCCGGCAGCTCAACGTCCGCAGCAAGGAGATGCTGACCGTCTCCCGGCTGCGAATGATCAAGGAGAACAGCGAGCGGGCCCGGTCGTCCGGCGACCGCATCGGCATGATCAGCGAGCGGGACCTCGTCGGGCTGAGCAAGCTCATCGAGAACGACGCCGTGACCACCGAAATGTACCAGGAGCGGCTGGACTCGCTGCTGCAGATCGGCGCCGAGATCGACGAGGGCATGGCGGGCATCGGCGAGGGCGGACAGGCCGTGATGGACATCTGGGAGCGGATGGACACCGGCACAATCGAGGATACGAGCGAGGCGTTCGAAGAGGCCGACCGCCGCGTCCGCGAGCAGCAGCGCGCCGCGGAGGAGTAAAAAGGAAAAGGGGGACAGGCTACTTTTCCTTCGCAATCCGTCACGTGTCCGACCGGCCGTGAAGCTCACTTCGTCACCAGGAGCCCCTGCAACGACGAAGCGGAAAAGTAGCCTGTCCCCCTTTTCCCGGTGGAGCCGCAAGTATGGCCCGATACTACGGCGGACCGCTGCGAAGGAGCATCGAAGACCGGATGATCGCCGGCGTGTGCGGCGGAATCGCGGAGTACTACGGCATCAGCGCGTTTCGTATTCGACTGATCTACGCCGTCGGCTCGTTCCTGTCGGTCGCGTTCCCGGGCATCCTGGTCTACGTGATCTTGTGGTTCCTGATCCCCAAGCGGGAACGGTTCTGACGGGCCCGTAGCATGGGCATCTTGCCGAGCGTAGCATGGGCATCTTGCCCATGGGTGGGTGCCTATGCGTGGGTGGCCCACCTCTTCAGAGGTGGGGGACACGAATTCGATCGGGTCTTCACGTCCCGCGCAGGAGATGGAAAGGACAACACAATGGCC
>CAZKCX010000461.1:0-6117 GCA_964550865.1 uncultured Planctomycetales bacterium | reverse complement strand
CACGGCTAAAGCCATGGGCCACCCACCCATCAGCTGACGAGCGACAGAGCACTAGTCGCACGATTTGTGAAACGCGGTACTAGCTTCGTCTTCGTGTGGCCCAGCGGTTCGGTCTGGCTCACCGCAAGCCGCCCTCGGCTGGCCCTTTTGCGGTTCTCACGGCCGGGCTCGTCACGGCGAGGCGGAGCGAAGCCTGGGGGCGGCCATGCCTCACGGGTTCCACCTTCGGTGCCGGGTGTCCGGCACCCCAATCCAAGAGCCTGCAACCATTTGCCGAGCCGTTCACGGTCGGCCGAGTCGGACCGCCGTGCTCCTCCCGCGAGGATGCCGCTCGGGGGCTTGCGTCCCGGTCCGATTCCGCGAAGATACGCACGTCCGCGAGCAGGGCGAGGGATCGTCCGCCATCGAAGCGACCGGAAACACAACCATCGGAGGTGGCCTTATGGCATCGGCGGGACAGTGGTACTACGCGAAGAACGGCGAAACGAACGGCCCCATGACCGTTGAGGAGCTTGCGGCCGTCCTGCCGAGCGTCGACGGCCCGGCCACGATGGTCTATGGACCGGGGCTGAGCGACTGGACCGAGGCACGGCATGTTCCGTCCGTCGCCCAGGCGATGTCCGGTAGCTCCCCGGTTCCGCCCGTCCCGACGAAGGCGCGACGTTCCGACGTCATCGACTACGAGATCTTCGGCGACGACATGCAGTTCGTGGAGGTTACGCTCGACCCGCAAGAGGCCGTCATCGCCGAGGCCGGTGCGATGATGTACATGACCCGGGAGATCGACATGCAGACCATGTTCGGGGACGGAAGCGGTCAGGAGGGCGGCTTTCTGGGCAAGCTCGTCGGTGCGGGCAAGCGCGTGCTGACGGGGGAGAGCCTCTTCATGACCGCGTTTGCCGCCACAGGCGCGGGGCGAGAGCAGGTCGCCTTCGGCGCGCCGTATCCGGGCAAGATCATCCCTCTCCATCTGGACGAGTTGGGCGGGCAGATCCTCTGCCAGAAGGATGCCTTCTTGTGTGCCGCCCGCGGCGTGACAATCGGCATCGCGTTCAACAAACGGATCGGCGCCGGGCTCTTCGGAGGCGAGGGCTTCATCCTCCAACGGCTGGAGGGAGACGGCATCGCGTTCGTCCACGCCGGGGGGACGCTGAAGCAGTTTGACCTCCAGCCGGGGGAATCGCTCCGCATCGACACGGGCTGCATCGTGGCCTTCACCGCGAGTGTCGACTACGACATCCAGTTCGTCGGCGGCATCAAGACGGCCTTCTTCGGCGGGGAAGGGTTGTTCTTCGCGACGCTGACCGGCCCTGGGCGCGTCTGGCTTCAGTCGCTACCGTTCAGTCGTTTGGCGGATCGCATCTACGCGGCCGCGCCGAAGGCGGGCGGGCAACGCCGCGGCGAGGGGTCGATCCTGGGCGGTCTCGGCAATCTGCTCGACGGCGATGGATAGCGTTTCCGTACGGTCCGAAGAATTGCTTTGCCGGGCGAGAGAGAAATCCCGCCGCCCCCAATAGCCGTCCGCATGACGAATTCCACCGAGGCATCCGACTACCCCACCGCGCGAAGGGCCTGGCCGCTGCCCGTCATGGCCGTCGTTGTCGCGGTTGTGGCCTTCCTTGTATACCTCCCCTGCCTCGACAACGGGTTCGTCAACTGGGACGACGACAAGAACTTCCTGAACAATCCTCACTTCGGGTCCCTTTCGCTCCGCTACGTCTGGTGGTCGATGACCACGACGCACATGGGGCCATACCAGCCGTTGAGCTGGTTGACGCTTGGGCTGGATCGGACCATCTGGGGTATGAATCCGCGGGGCTACCATTTTACGAATGTCGTGCTGCACGCCGCGACGGCGGGCACGTTGTGCCTCTTGATCGGAGCACTCCTATCACGCATCCGTCTGCCACGCGTTGTTGACGGTGATTTCGAGTCGGCCGGTGAGGCTTCGTTCGGCGTTTCAGCGGGACTTGCCCTGGCGGCGGCGTTCGGGGCGTTGGCCTGGGCGGTGCATCCCCAGCGGGTGGAATCCGTGGCATGGATCACCGAGCGCCGTGATGTGCTGTCGGGCGTACTCTACGTCTTGTGCGTCTGGTTCTCCCTGCGCTCGCACGAGCACGGGGTAACGGAATCCACGCACCACCGGCGGCAACGGCTGGCGTTGGCGTGTTGCGGACTC
Organism: uncultured Planctomycetales bacterium; assembly: GCA_964550865.1. Taxonomy (GTDB): domain Bacteria; phylum Planctomycetota; class Phycisphaerae; order UBA1845; family JAFGLZ01; genus JAFGLZ01. Next base: position 3,938 of record CAZKCX010000461.1, on the reverse strand, counting down.
GCGCTGCTCAGCAAAGCAACCGCCGTGAGCATCCCCCTCGTCCTCGTGGTCCTCGATGTCTACCCCCTGCGTCGGCTGCGCGGTTGGCCTTGGCAGTGGGTGCGGCAGGAACAGCGCCGCGTCCTTCTGGAGAAGCACAACTACATCCTGTTCTCGGTGCTGGCGGTTGTCGTGGGCTTCGTCGGCCAGGCGCAGGCGGAAGCGATGCGAACGCTGGACCAGATCGGGCTGGTCGACCGGGTTCTCATCGCCCTGCACGCAAATGCCTTCTACGTGGGCAAACTCGTCTGGCCGACGCACCTGGCTCCGATCTATCCGCGGCCGGAGACGATCGGCCTGAGCAGCTCCCGGTTGCTGCTCGGCGCCGGGTTCAGCATCGGCGTTACGGTGGCGCTGCTCCATTTCCGTCGTCGTTGGCCCGGCGGGTTGGCGGCCTGGGCATGCTACGTGGGCGCCCTCGTGCCGGTGTGCGGCCTGGTGACGATTGGAGACGAACTCGTGGCCGATCGCTACAGCTACCTGCCGACGATGGCCGTCTTCGCATTGCTCAGTGGCGTTTGGCTTCGGCTCTGGCGCGTGAGGATTGCCCGCGCAAAAAGAGTGGTGGTTCGTGTATTGCTGCTGGTCTTGGCCGGGAGCGCGACGTTCGCGTTCGGTCTCTCGACGCGGCGGTTGATTCCCGTCTGGGAGGATAGCCTTTCCCTCTGGGCGTATGCCACCGCGCGCAGGCCCGAGTCGCACAAGGCGTGGAACAACCTGGCCGGAACGCTTGCCGATCGGCAGCATCGGCGTTACGAAGAGGCGGCCGAGGCCTGCCGGCGTGCGCTGGCGATCCGACCGGATTTCGCGTCGGCGCACTACAACCTCGGCGTCGCGCTGATCCGGTTGGGCGAATACGCGGAGGGGGAGACGGCCCTTCGACGCGCGCTCGCGTTGGGCGAGGATTCGGCACGGCTTCACGCCGCCCTCGGGACGGTGCTGAACTGGCTGGACCGTCCGGAGGAGGCCATCGAGCATCTGGAGCGTGCGCTCCGTCTTCAACCCGCGCGTGTGCCCAACGCCCACTTCCAACTCGGTGAGGCGTATCGCAAACTGGGAAAGATCCAGGAGGCCACGCGGCACTACGAACGTGCCGTCCGTATCCAACCCGGCGGGATCGGACCGCACGCCGGGTTGGCCGACGTCTACTTGAGTCAAGATCGAATCGCCGAGGCCGAGAAGCACGCGCTGATCGCGTGTTCGATCACGCGGCTTCGGCCGCAGGGACGATACGCCTTGGTCCAGGTCCGCACGAAGCAAGGACGATACGACGAAGCGCTGCGGATGCTCCGTGCCCTGTTGCAGGAGTTCCCCCCTATGGGAGAGCGAGCACTGTCCGACCCGCATCTTCGGGAACTACGCACGCAGCCCCGGTTCCGCGTGCTGCTTCGCGGCTTGCTGCCACCGGCGACGTCACGATCGATTCCATGAACGGACTTCCACCGACCATCCAGGGAGTCCACCAGGGGAGACACGATGATCCACATCCCGCCCGTCGTTGCCTTGATGCGCGTCCTGCTGCTGGCTCTCAGCGCCGACGGCGTGCTGGAATGGAACACGCTCGCACCGGGAAGCATGGGCGAGCCGGCCTACGCCCACTGCTTCACGTACGGTGCGCCGACAATTCAGGGATTGACCTTTGAGACGAGCACGGCACCGGCACGGTGCGAGGTGCGTGTCGCGGCTTCGCGCCCCGAGCTGAGCCGTACCATGCCGATCGTCCGCGTGGCGATGCTGTATCTCTCCGCACCGGGGGATCCATGGCGATGTATTGCGTTCTCGCGGTCCCCGAAGGACCCCACCCGGTGGACCGCATCGCTGGGCATCGGACGCGAGCCCGTCGCCTACGCGGTATATGTCCGGGACGCCTCCGGTCATATGGCCGTCCGGCTGCCGGCGGTTCGGGGCGAGCGTCGCTACTTCCCCTTGACCGATGATCCGGATGAGAGCCCGGCACTGACGCCGGGAGACATGGACCTGCTCCGGATCGGCGCGGGCACCGACGGCAAGCACCTGTACCTCCGAATGACGACACAAGCCAAACCGAACTGGGGCGCCTCCAACCCGTTGTTCCTCCATATCTACGGAATGGGCACGCTCAAGCCCGGCGTGGGCGCCGACGCGATCCGGCAACTCGTCGGCTTCGGGCCCGCGCTGAAGATGGCGGGGATGCCGTCGGTGATCGTGGCGTCGCCGGACGACATCGGCAAGGGCCTGAAGGACTCGGGTGAGGCCCAGGCGCGAATGACCGAGGACGACGTGCGCATCAAGGTCCGATTGGACGCGATCGAACGGGACCTCGACGGCTCGATCCTAGCGAGCTTCGTCACCGCCGCGTTCCACGGCACGGATATGACACTCCGGGATGGGAGCGCGCCGATTCGAGTCTACCTGCCCAAGGACGGAGACGAGCCGGTGCCCGTGGACGCTCCCCCGTTTGACGTGCGATTGCCGACGACGCCATCGCCACATACGCCTTCGACCCGGCCGGCTACGAGGTTGGAGGAGCCTGTGAGGATCGCGAACGCGGCCCAATTGGAGGACGACGATCCCCATTTCCCGTATCGCACCGGGACGATGGTGCGGAAGATCCAGTCGGCGGCGCCGCCTGAACGGCTCACGTTCGCCGTGATCAGCGATACGCACAGCCACCCGTCGCTCTATCCGTACCTGCTCGAGCGGGTGGAGGACCTTCACCCTGCGTTCATGATCAACGTCGGCGATATGGTCGAGGTCGGGCTTCCCGACCGTTACGCCCGCTACATGGAGATGACCAAAGGCTTCGATCTGCCCTGGCTCAGCGTGCTCGGGAACCACGACACCATCAGAAACCGCACCTGGCAGCAATACAGGAGGCACTTCGGCCCGCCGGACTACTGGTTCGACTACGGCCCGGCCCGCTTCATCGTGCTGAACTCCGTAACGTTCAACTTCTTTGACTCGCAGCTTGAGCACCTGGACCAACTGCTGGACACGCCGCTGCGGAAGCTCGTCTTCATGCATCGACCGCTGCATTACCTCAATCCTCGCTGGAGCACGCCCGTGACGGGTGGGTCCGCGCGCTTCAAGGAGATCGTCGAGCGACGCAAGGTCGACCGCGTGGTGACCGGGCACATGCACTTGTTCAGCCGACGGGTGATCGGCGGGGTGACCTACATCGTTTGTGCCGGCGGCGGCGGCGTGCTCGACATCCGCGGCGAAGGCGGTGTCCATCACATTGTCCTTCTCACCGTGTCGAGGGAGGCCGTCCACGATATGATCGTCCTGCCGAACTTCTCGTCGAACCCCAGCAACGGGAGCGGACCGCAAGAAGAGACGAAGGGAGACCGACCATGAGCGCCATCGCATTGCTTTGTGCAACCTTGGGAGCCTTCGCGCCCGGCCCGATCGAGCTGCCGCAAGGCGTCACGAAGCTGACGGACATCGGATTCCACCGCGTGGGATATGTCTACGACGATGGTCGGAAAGGGCAGATGCCGCTCGGGTGGACGGGGCACTTCCACGGCCCGACGGGCATCAGCTACACGAGCCACGGACAACAGGACGGCCGCGAGTGTCTGCTGATGCACTGCATCTGGCGGGGCGGGTCCGGCATCACCCATGCCGAATACGACCTGAAGCTGCCGGACGTCAAACCGATCCGTCTCGAGCTCGCCGTCGCCATGCGGACCGACGTAGCCACGCCGGACCGCAGCGACGGCGCGGACTTCCGCGTCTCGGTGCAGGCCGCCGATCGGAAGCGCGTGCTCGTCGACGAGCATTATGCCAAAGCGAAATGGAAGCCGTTGTCGTTCGACCTGTCGCAGTATGCGGGTGAGACGATCGTCTTGCGCTTGGAGACCGGGCCCGGTCCGAACAACAACTCCGGGTGGGACTACTCGTACGTCGGCGATCCGCGA
>CAZKCX010000460.1:0-6132 GCA_964550865.1 uncultured Planctomycetales bacterium | reverse complement strand
GAGGTTCATCTCGCGCGCACAGCCACCGCGCAGCATGAATGCTGCGGATCGGGCAGACAGCCTCGTCCGCGACGTTCTTGACATGGTTCTGTGGATTGCACGTGCAGGAGTGCGGGCTCTGGCTTGCGCGTGGCGGAACACCACGCAGAGGGAGTACAATACCGGACCGATGTGCGGACCATCACTCAGTGGATACGCGAAGGAGGAGCATTCATGACGCAGAAGACCATCGTATCGACAGCCCTGCTTATCGCTTTCGTCCTCACGAGCGCCCCCAGGGCTCTCGCCGAGTTCGACAAGCCGGTCATCAAGAGATGGACGGAGGTGAAGAAGGACGAGAAGGGCAGGCGGGTCCGGGTGAACTACATGACCATCGACGGTGTCATGGTCCACGAGACCGATCCCGCCAAGCAACCTCCCCCCAAGGTCATCACGCCCGGAACCTGCAGCACCCAAGATCGACCCGGCGCAGCTCCCTCCGACGCCGTCGTGCTCTTCGACGGGAAGGACCTGAAGAACTGGACCTCGACGCGCAAGGGCAGGCCGTCGAAGTGGATCGTCAAGGACGGCGCCATGATGCCCACGAAGGGATCCGGGTATATCCAGAGCAAGCAGGAGTTCGGTTCGTGCCAGCTGCACGTCGAATGGGCCACCCCCGCCGAGGTCACGGGCAGCGGGCAAGGCCGGGGCAACAGCGGCGTGTTCCTCATGGGAGAGTACGAGATTCAGATCCTCGATTCGTACAACAACAGCACCTACGCGGACGGCCAGGCCGGCGCGCTGTACGGCCGGAGCATCCCACTCGTCAACGCGTGCCGCAAGCCGGGCGAGTGGCAGAGCTACGACATTATCTTTCACCGCCCGGTGTTCGAGGGGGACAAGGTGGTCAAGCGCGCGACGTTCACGGTGCTGCACAACGGCGTGCTCATCCACGATCACGTCGAACTGACGGGCGGTACCGACTGGAGGGGCCCGCACGCCGTGTCGGAGTACAAGCCGCACGGGGACAAGGGCCCGATCAAGCTTCAGGACCACGGCAACCCCGTTCGCTTCCGCAACATCTGGGTGCGAGAGCTGAAGGACTAGGCGCGCATAGCCATGACTACGCCGCCCGAACAACCACTGGAGGACCGATCGATGAGTCGAAAGCTAACACGTAGGAGATTCCTGGGCCGCGCCGCCGTCGGTGTGGCCGCGCCCTACATCGTGCCGTCGTCCGCGTTGGGTCTCGCCGGGGCGACGCCGCCCTCGGAGCGGATCACCATGGCCGGAATCGGTATCCGCGGACGAGGCCTGTACGACTTGCGCTGGGCCATGCGGAACAAGGACGTCCAGGTCGTGGCCGACTGCGACGTCCGCAAGGCGCAGTGCCGGGTGGTCAAGAACGTCGTCGACAAGCACTACGGCAACAAGGACTGCGCCGAGTACTCGGACATGCGCGTGTTGCTGGCCTCACGGCCGGACATCGACACGGTGCTCATCGCGACCGGCGATCGCTGGCACGCCCAGGCGTCGATCCGCGCCATGCGGGCCGGCAAGGACGTCTTTACCGAGAAGCCCTCGAGCATGACGGTGGCCGAGGGACGGGCGGTCGTCGACACGGCCAGACGCTACGGCCGGGTCTACCAGACGGGCACGCAGCGCGTGAGCGAGGCGAACCACGTCTTCGCGATCGAGATGGCGCGGACGGGTCGGCTCGGCAAGGTCCACATGGCTTACGCCCACATCGCCCCGTGGGACGCGGCGAAGATGCGCCATGACTGGCTTCCGGCACAGCCCCAGCCGCCTGAAGAGGAGTTGGATTGGGACGCCTGGCTGGGTCCGTGCCCGTGGCGGCCGTACAACGAGAAGTACGTCAAGGGCGGGTGGCGCGGCTTCTACGACTTCCACACGAGCTGCATCGGCGAGTGGGGCGCGCACACCTTCGCCCAGGCTTTGGCCGGGCTCGAGGGCGACAGCATGCCCGTTAAGTACAGCTACGTCGACAACGAGAGCGGCGACGGCATGGTCTGCGAGATGAAGACCGGACAGAAGCTGGTGCTCTCGCGCGGCAACAAGTACTGGCACGGCTCGTGCGGCGAGCGCTTCGACGGCGACCGCGGTTGGGCGGCCGCCGCGGACGGGTACAAGCAGCCCGACGTGTCTTCTCCCGAGCTGCTGCAGGACTTCAAAGAGGTCGTCGGCGAATACGTAGCGCGGACGGGCCGGGCGCTGGACCATATGCGCAACTTCCTGGACTGTGTGAAATCGCGGGAAGAAACGGTCGCGAATCCGACGGTCATGCACCAGTCCATGAGCACGGTCCATGCCGCCAATATCTGCATGTGGCTTTGTCGGGATCTGCGGTTCGATCCGGATACGGAGACCTTCGTGAACGACGACGAGGCCAACCGACTGCTCGCCCGCGCGCAGCGTGCGCCCTGGGTCATCTAGTACTATGTTTCACAAGTGGTGCGACTATGGCAGTGTTCATGTATGCCACGGTTGCTGCTCGAGCCGCGGCATTCATGCCGCGCGGCCGCGCCGGATGAATCCGGCGGCTCGGGCATATCGTCGCGATACTTCTGAAATGCAGTACTAGCCTGCTCGGAACAGAGACTGAATCGTGTGGCGCGGCCGCCCTCGGCCGTGAGCCATCGAATTCGCCAGCCGGGGGCGGCTGGGCCACATGGGGCAGAATCGCTCGGCTTCGCAGAGCAGACAGCCCGCCCCCCCGCAGGGAAGGAGATAGCACAGTGAGAACGATTCTACCGACGTTGATCATGACGGTGAGCCTCGTACTGGGCGCGGCGGCAGAGAAGTCCGATCCCCTGGCCGTGCTGAAGTCGGATGCCCCGTACAAGGACAAGGCCGATGCCTGCCGTCAGCTCGCGCGTACGGGTGGTCGCGACGCCGTTCCCGTGCTGGCGCCGATGCTGCTCGACGAGAAGACCTCCCACATCGCACGGAACGCCTTGGAGCTGATGCCTTATCCTGAGGCCGGCGCCGCGCTCCGCGACGCGCTGGCCAAGACGGAGGGACGCCTGAAGATCGGGATGGTCAACTCCCTGGCGATCCGGAAGGACAAGCAGGCCGTGCCGGCTATTAGCCAACTGCTCGGCTCGAAGGACGAGGCCGTTGCCCAAACCGCGGCACGGGCATTGGGGGTCATCGCGACGGAGCCGGCCGTCACCGCGCTGAGGCGTGCGATCGGCAACGCGAAGCTCCCGGCGGAGACACTCCGCGCGATCGGGGGTGGACTCCTCGACGTCGCCGAGTCTCATGCCAAGGCCGGCGACTTCGCCGGCGCGATGGCGATGTACGATCACATCATGACGATCAAGGAAGTGCCGCTCGAGGTGACGGTCGGTGCGATGCGCGGCGCGGTGCTGACGCAGGATGCGAAGGCGGCCGCGGCGATGTTGAAGCGCATGCTGCGGAGCCCGAAGGACGACATCTTCCAAGGTGGCCTGCGGGCGGCGAGCGAATCGAAGGACGTCGAGGCGGCCACGTCGGTGCTCGTCGCCGCACTGCCGGATCTCGAGACGAACCGCAAGATTCAGGTCATACACCTGCTGGGCAAACTCGGTGACGCGGCCGCCGGGCGCTCGCTCCTACGGGAGGCCGCTCGCGGCATGGAGGCCGAACGTGCCGCCGCGCTCGCCGCGCTGACCCGCATGGCCTACGAGCCCGCCATCCCGTTGCTCGTGCGACTGGCGTGGACGGGCGAAGGCGAGGTCGCCGAAGCCGCGCGGGACGGTCTGAGCTATTTCCCCGGCGAGGCGGGCGACAAGGCGTTGCGCGCCCTAGTCGATCATGAAGACGCCAAGGCACGGGCGGCCGCGGTGGCGATGATCGGTCAGGGCGGGTTGGAGAAGCCGGGTCCGCTGCTGCTCGCCACCGCGTCGAAAGACGGGGACGAAGACGTGCGCGTCGCTGCGTTGAAGGCCCTTCGCGAATACGTCGGCAAAGCCGAACTCGGCGGAGTGCTGAAATGCTTGGTCGCAGCCCGCTCCGACGCCGAGGTCCGCGCGGCCGAGAGCATGATCAAGGACCTGTGCGGCACGATGCGGCGGGGCGCGGCCGATGTGGAGGTCGTCCATGCCGTCTACGGTGATATCGCCGGCGGCAAGACGGCGGATGTCACGAAGAAGGTGCGGGAGCTGCTCTCCGGTGGCGCCCGTTCGGTGAAGGCATCCAACGGCAACTTCGGCGATCCGGCGTCGGGCGTGCGCAAGCAGCTTCGCGTGGAGTACAAGGCAAACGGCGCAGCCAAGAGTGGAACGGTGCAGGAAGGGCAGACGTTGGTCCTGGGCGCGACGTGCATTCCCGCCGAAGTGACAGGCCGGTTCCTTAATGCGCTGCCGAACGCCAAGGGCGAGGCGCGGCACGCCCTGTTGCGGATCTTGGCGACGGCCGGGGGCGAGAAGGCGCTCGAGGCCGTCATGCACACGGCGCGCGAGGCTGAGGGAAGCGTGAAGAAGACCGCCGCGCACGTCTTGTGTGAGTGGCCCAGGGCGGAGGTGCTCCAGGCGATGGCCAAGCTTCCCGCCGGCGATCGGAGGCGAGTGCTCGGCGCTCTCGCCGATGCGCCGCACCGACGCGCGCTGCATTTGGCGATCGCGATGACGGGCGATGCCGAGGTCCGAGCCGAAGCGGTGCAAGCGTCCGTCGCCATCGCTGAGGCGCTGAAGGGTGAGGCCAAGGTCGCCAAGGGGTTCTTCAACGGCAAGGACCTGAAGGGCTGGGACGGCGCGAAGAAGTACTGGAGCGTCAAGGACGGGGCGATCGTCGGCAGCAGCAAGGAGAAGATCCCGCGGAACGAGTTCATCTGGTCGAAGGTGCACGTCGCGGACTTCTACCTCGTCCTGGACGTCAAGCTGACGCCGCCCAGCGCCAACGCGGGAATCCAGATCCGCTCGAAGAAGGTCGACGAGCACGGGCAGGCAAAGGGCTATCAGGCCGACGTCGGCCAGGGCTGGTGGGGCAAGCTCTACCACGAACACGGACGCGGGATTCTTGACAAGAACGAGCGCGGGAAGGAGGCCGTCAAGCCCGGCGAGTGGAACCGCTACGAGATCCTCGCGGTGGGCCCGGCCATCTGGACCGCCATCAACGGCACGCTGTGCACGACCCTCTTGGATGTCGAGGGCGAATCGTCCGGACAGATCGCGTTGCAGATCCACGGCGGGCCGCCGCAAACGGTTTGCTACCGGATCCACAAGCTGGTGAATAATCCGAGGCTTGAGATCGCGGGCAAGAACCCCGAGCAGCTTCTCGAAGCGCTACACAAGCAGTAGGATAGAAATCCCGTGGCGGACGATGCACGGTCTGGAATCCCTACCTGCGGGGGTCCGCGCGGAACCAGCTTTTCGCAGGGATGAACGTCTCGCGAGCCGGAGAGGATCTTCACATGTCAGGGCTATCACGTCGTGGATTTCTCGCTGGAACGGCCGCGGCCGGTGCGGCCGCATTCACAGGACGGTTCGGCCTTGCCGCCGAGGCAGCAAAGGCAAAGGTCACCTGCGGCACCGATGTGGTCACGCTGGGCAGATCGAAGGTGAAGACGTCCGTCTTGGGCATCGGCACGGGCACCCGTGGCGGTAGCGAGCAACGCGCGATGGGCGAGGCGGCGTTCACCAAGATGGTTCGCCATGCGCTGCGGAGCGGCGTCAGTTACATCGACACGGCCGATACCTACCGAACGCACTACCTGGTCAACAAGGCCCTGAAGGGCATCTCCGGCGACAAGGTCTTCATCCAAACCAAGACGCGCTCCACGCATCCCGAGGTCGCCAAGGCGGACATCGAGCGTTTCCGCCGCGAGTTGGGAAGGCCCCAATTGGATACGGTGCTGATGCACTGCATGAGAAAGGGCGGATGGGATACCGATATGCGGCCGGTCATGGACGTCCTCTACGAGGCCAAGGAAAAGGGCCGCGTTCGGTCCGTCGGCGTATCGTGCCATGGGTACCCCCCGCTGGTGACCTCGTCCGATTGCGATTGGATCGACGTCCATCTGGTCCGCATCAATCCTTTCGGCGTCAAGATGGACGACAAGCCCGACAAGGTGGCCGCTGAGATCAAGAAGATGCACGAGCAGGGCCACGGCGTGCTGGGCATGAAGGTCTACGGCGAGAACGGCTACGACAG
>CAZKCX010000459.1:1635-6163 GCA_964550865.1 uncultured Planctomycetales bacterium | reverse complement strand
CAGTCTGCGCGCTTCTTCCTCGCACCGAGCCGAAGCTGAACGAACGACGTCGGCCGACGTGCATGCCGCGTATCCGGACTACGATTGGGCGACGTTGGCCGCGTGGGCATGGGGGGCGATGAGGCTGGTGGACTACCTCGAGACGTTGGAGGAGGTCGATACGGAGCGGATCGCCTTGACCGGCCATTCGCGCGCGGGCAAGACGGCCCTCCTCGCCGGCGGTCTCGACGAGCGGATCGCTCTCGTCGCGCCGCACTGCTCCGGCACGGGCGGGGCGGGTAGCCATCGCATCTACGGCCCCAAGTCCGAGACCTTGGAGTTGATTACCCGGCCGGATCGCTTCGGCTACTGGTTTCACTCCCGCCTCCGAGCGTTCGCCGGGAAGGAGGAGCGACTCCCGTTCGACCAGCATTTCTTGCGGGCCCTTGTCGCTCCTCGGTGTGTCGTGTCGCTCGGTGCGACCGAGGACCTGTGGGCCAATCCGCTCGGCACACAACAGATGTGGGAGGCCGCGCAACCCGTGTTTGACTTCCTCGGAGCCCCAGGGAACAACGTGCTCTACTTCCGCCCCGGCGGGCACGATATGACCGAAGACGACTGGCACGTACTGCTCGACTACTGCGACCATTTCTTTCGAGGGAGGCCGCTTCCCGATCGCGCCAAGAGTGCGCTGCCGTATCCGAAGGCAAAACCGGCGTTCCGTTGGAAGGCACCGAAGGCGCATTGATGGCCTGGGACGACACCGTGCCGCGGGCAAGGTCGACGATCCGCAGGTAGGCCGGCCCCCGGACCGGCTGCCAATCCGTCCAGCCCTCGGCAGTGGTGTGATCGGGTTCCGGCTTGCCGTCCTCCCATTCCTCGGCCCGCATGTAGACGCGCACGGCGAGCGCGCCGGCTTCGCGATCCACGCCGGCTTCCGCCCGGAACGTCACCAACGGGCCGTGGTCCTTGAAATCGCGATCCCCTCGGACGTGGGGGGGCCGGAATTCCATCTCGCCGACGTCTATCTCGACCACAATGGCGGAATCTTGAGCGGGGTCCCCATGGTCGTATCGCTTGTCGGTGCAGCCGAGGCAGATCGGCAACGCCAGCAGGAACGCAACGGATGTGCGGACCCTCATGATTCGAACTCCGACTTGTATGCTCGACAGCCGTCACAACGCTCCGGATCGGCGGACATTCCCCTTTGCCCTCGGTCCGCGAACCAACCTGCCCGGGGAGTTTCTCAGGTCGAACAAGGGAATGCAAACGGTTCAATGGGCCGCCGCGGAGACCCGCTGCGACAGCATGTTCAGGACGGCGCGGGGGATTTCCAGCAGCCCGACGACGCGCTCGGCCGCACCGAGGGCGATTGCCTCCTTCGGCATTCCGAATACGACGCAGCTCCGCTCGTCCTGCGCGAGCGTGGCCGCGCCCGCCTTGCGCATCGCCAGGAGCCCTTGCGCCCCGTCTGCGCCCATGCCGGTCATGATGACGCCCACGGCCGATGATCCGGCGTGCTTGGCGATCGACTGGAAGAGCACTTCCACGCTGGGGCGATGGCGACAGACCAGCGGGCCGGAGCGGCTGCGCGCGATCCATCCCGCCCCTCGCTTTTCGATGGAGAGGTGATAGTTCCCTCGTCCGATGACGGCCAGACCCGGCTTCAGCGGGAGGTTGTCGATGGCCTCCACGACGCGCATGGCCGAGCACTTGTTGAGGCGTTCGGCGAACGCGGCGGTGAAGCCTTCCGGCATGTGCTGCACGACGACTACGGGGGGCGTGTCCGCCGGAAGCTGCATCAAGACCGTCCGCAGCGCCTCGGTCCCGCCGGTGCTGGCCCCGATGGCGATGATATGCCGGCTCGGATCCACGCCGCTGGTCTTCAACGGGGCCGGTCTGGCCCGAACGGGAATCCGCGGCCGCGGCCTGCGAATCGAGCCGTGGGCGGCCTTGATCTTGTCGATCAGCTGATCCATGACCTCGCGAAGGGCCGTCGAGGTCTGGTCCGGCTTCCGCATGACGTCGACCGCACCCCGCTCGAGCGCTTGCAGGGCCGCCTTCGTGCCGCTGTCCGTCAGCGTACTGAACATGATCACCGGGACGGGGTAGTTCTTCATGAGCTTCTCGAGGAACTCGATGCCGCTCATGCGGGGCATTTCGACGTCCAGGGTGATCACGTCCGGCTTGTGCGCAAGGATCATGTCGCGCGCTTCGTAGGCGTCGGAGGCCGCTCCGATCACCTCGATCTGGGGATCGCGCCCGAGCTCGCGCTTGAGGATCGTTCGCACGAGCGCCGAGTCATCCACCACCAGAACGCGGATCTTCCTTGCAGGACTCATGCTCGTCGCCTCCTGCTCGCGCCGGCCCACAAGGTGGGGTTCCTTTCAATGATCGAGACGAAGACCTGCCCCGTACCGATGTTGAAGAAGACCCGCCGGCCTCGTTCCCCGCCCGTTTGCTCCTCGACGACCGGCACCTGATACGACCGGAGCATCTGAATCGCGATTTCCCGATTCGCCGCGCCCACCTGCGGGCCTCGCTCCCCGCCGAGGGGGCGGGCTCCGCCGTAGACCCGAGCACGAAGCCGGGCCATGCTCGCGCCCTTTCTGCGAACCCGCTCGATCAGCTCCTGAATGCTGGACGTGCCGTAGCGCGGGCCGGGCACGTCATTCGGCATGGGACGCGGCATGACGTAGTGGTTGATGCCGCCGACCCGTACCTTGGCGTCGTACAGGCAGACCGCGACGCAGCTGCCCAGGATCGTCTTGACGATCGTGGGTCGGTCGCTGACGTACAGCTCGCCGGGCTCCAGGAAGACGTCGATGTCGGAGTAGCGCACCTTCATTACGTCGGTCACTTTCGATAGGAGGCCGGCTCGAGGTAGCGGTAGTGATGCTTCAATGTGTTCAGGCTCTCGCTGTGTCCGATCAGGAACAAGCCGTCGGGCTTGAGGTGCTGATAGAAGCGATTGACCAGCGCTTCCTGGGTGACCCGATCGAAGTAGATCATCACGTTCCGGCAGAAGACGGCTTCGAACAAGTAACGGAACGGGAACCGTTCCTGCATCAGATTGAAGCGGGCGAAGGTGATCAGCTTTCGGATTTCCGGGACGACCTGCACCTGGCCACCATTCCGGGAGCCGACCCGCCGGAAATATGCCTTGCCGAAACCGGGCGGCAGCGTCCCCAGCCGGATCGATTCGTATATCCCCAGCTTGGCCTTGTTGAGCACCTTGGTCGAGATGTCCGTTGCCAGCAGCTTCAGCGTGATGCGGGGGGAGTGTTTGATCAGGTCGTGCACCGTCATGGCGATGGAGTACGGCTCCTCGCCGCTGCTGCATCCCGCCGACCAGATGCGAATCTCCCACGGCTGATTGCCGAGGGTCTGCATTCGTTCCTTGATGGTCCTTCCCAGGAGCTCGAAGTGACGCATCTCGCGGAAGAAGTGCGTCGTATTGGTGCTGATCGCGTCGAGGAGTTGCGCCAGCTCTTCCCCGGACCTGTCATTCTGGACGTACTCATAGTAGTCCTTGAAGTTCCGGAACCCCCCGGCGCGAAGCCGTTTGCCCAGCCGGGCCCGGACCAGGTGCTGCTTCTCCGACCCCAAGTTGATCCCGCTGTGGGAATAGACCAACTTGCGAAACATCTCGTATTCGCGTTGGGTCAGGTCCGTCGAGGTGATCAGGTCGTTCGTCACATGATGCCCCCTGCCTTGTGCCGAGTCGTCGGCCAAGGGCACGTTCCGCTTCCCCTGCCTTCCTCTATCGGAATTCCCGAGGCCCATGTTTTGCATCTAGGGCACGTGTTGGGGGAACCATACACAGAAGAGTGTGCTTCGCATGGGCAGAAGTATACGGCGAGATGAGCACATGCACGGGGACGGTCGGCAGAGTCTCCCGGTGTCAATCCCGACAGCCCATGGACTATCGGACGTGCGTTCCCCGTACCCATCGCGATGCCGGACGGTTCCGTCCGGCATCGGCTGTGGCTTTCGGGAGAACGAGTTACAGGTCGATCCGACGACCGGTTCGGCTGCTCTGGTAGGCGGCGTCAAGGACCCGCATCACCTGGACGCTTTCGTGGATGTCGTTCTCGCACCCCCCGGACGGAGCACGCAACTCATTGCAGAAGGCCTCGAGCATGCTCTGATACGCGTTCACGGCCTCGTATTCGATCTCTTCCGGGGTGCCGGGTGCCTCCGGCGTATCGGGAGAAACCCGTGCGATCTCCATCACGCCGTCCGGTCCTTGGCCGAGCGTGCCCCGGGCCGTAAGCGAACCGCGTGTGCCCGAGATCCTCCAGTGCGAACGGCTGGGACGCGCGTTGAAGGCCGCGCGGACGACGACGTGGACATCCGGCTCTACGTGCAGGAGCAACGTGGCGCCGTCGTCCACCTCGTAGTCGTGCACCTGCGTGGAGACCAGCGCCTGGACGCTCCGTACCCTCCCGACGAGCATCGCAACCAGGTTCACTGCATGCGATCCGACGTCCATCAGCCCACCGCCGCCGCCGAGTTCCGTCACGGTCTCGGCGAGGGCCTCGCGGGC
>CAZKCX010000459.1:0-1625 GCA_964550865.1 uncultured Planctomycetales bacterium | reverse complement strand
GCCGAGATCCCACCGCTGGCGCCACGTCCCGTCGGGCGGATACCAGAATCCGAATTCGAACGTCGCGTCGGTGACGGTCCCGAGTTGCCCCTCGGAGAGGATGGCCTTTGCGGCGCGATGCGCGCCATGAAAGCGAAGCATGAAGCCCTCCATGAAGAGGACGCCGCCGGCGAGCACGTCGCGGCGCAGCGCTTCGGCTTCGGCCAGATTCAACGCCAACGGCTTCTCGCAGAGCACGGCCTTGCGCGCCGCCAGGCACGTCCGCACGTGATCCGCGTGGAGGTGTACGGGGGTGGCGATATACACGGCCTCGACGCGAGGATCGTTCGCCGCCTCGGACAGCTCCGCGGTGACCAACGTCGCGCCGCATTGCTTGGCAAGGTCTTGATGGTCTTCGGGCGTCCGCGTGACAAGCGCCCGGACCTCCGCCAAGGCCGAAGCGCGGATGGCGTGGAGCATTCGACGCTGGACAAAGGGGCTTGTTCCGACGACCGCCCACCCGACAGGTTTCATGTGGCCTTCCTCCGGGCGCGAGGCGCCAAGTGCATCCGCTTGACGCGCGGGGCACGTCTTCTGGTCCGGCGAACGTCGGCCTATTCGTGTTCGGCGCGGCAAGCCGCCAGGATCGCCTCCGCGCCGGCCTCGCGCAGTTGTTGGGCGATGTCCTCCGCGAGGGCCTCGGGTTCGTCCGGGTTGCCCTCGGCACGAGCCCGGACGACCTGTCGTCCGTCGGAGGAGGCGACGACGGCCATACATCGCATCCGGTCCTGTTCCGTCTCGGCCAGCACCCCGATGGGCGCCTGGCACCCGCCCTGGAGGAGCGCAATCACCTTTCGCTCGCATCGGATCGAGTCGAACGTCGAGCGGTCGTGAATCGGCTCGAGCAATGAGCGGGTCGTCGGATCTTCGTCGCGGGCCTGGATCGCCAACGCACCCTGTCCGCCTGCCGGTGTCATCCGTTCGACGTCCAGGACTTGCGTGACCTCTCGCGTGAGCCCCGTGCGGATCAGGCCTGCATGGGCGAGGAGTGTCGCATCGCAAAGGGCCTGCTTGCGTACCTTTCGGATTCGGGTGTCGACGTTGCCGCGCAACACGGTGAAGCGCAGGTCTTCACGAAGGGCGAGCAATTGCGCCTGCCGCCGAAGACTGCTCGTTCCTACGACCGCATCGGGGGGCAGATCGTCGAGGTCCTTCGCCTCGCGACACACGAGCACGTCGCGAGGGTCTTCCCGAGCCGGCGTGGCGGCCAGCGTGAGCCCTTCCGGCATCTCCGTGGGGAGATCTTTGGCGGAATGGACGGCCAGATCGATGGAGTGGTCCAGCAGGGCGGCCTCCAGCTCCGCGGTGAAGAGCCCCTTCCCGCCGATCTTGGGTAAGGCGACCTTCTGCTGTCGGTCGCCGCGCGTGACGATCTTGCGAAGCTCCATCTCGAGGTCCGGATGCGCTTCCTGCAGCATCGAGGCCACCAGCTCGGTCTGGGCAAGGGCCAACTGCGAGCCGCGTGTGCCGATGACGATATGCTGTCGGGACATGGCACTCCTAGTACTGCATTTGAGAAGTATCGCGACGATATGCCCGAGCCGCTTGTGGCGAGCGAAGTCGAGCCGCCGGATTCATCCGGCGCG
>CAZKCX010000458.1:0-6169 GCA_964550865.1 uncultured Planctomycetales bacterium | reverse complement strand
CGCCGGTGCCTGGCTGCGTCGTCGTCGCAGCTAGATGCGCAGGGAGTGCACGATAGGCTTGATACGGCCTGTCGCGTAGATCCCTCTGAAAGACGTACACGCAACGGGTCGGTGTTCCTTGCCGGAGCACCGACCCGTTTCTATCTAAGGACGTACCGATGCGAGCCCTCGAGGTCGACGCGGTGAGACGCCGTGGATACGGCTCTTTACACGTCTCACACCGGATGTACAATGATTGCTCTGATGTTGTCGACCTATCCAGGGGCTTGACTTGATGCGAGACTTCCGATTGGTACACTCACCCGTCAACGTTCCCTGCCGGGGCGTCTACCCCTGACGTTGCTCCCGACGACGACCCCGGCGACCTGCTCCTTTCTCCAGCCATAGACTTCAATACGTATGTTGCGCCTCCGACAAGGCGCGTGGAGCTGCATCCATGAGTGCTCGTGCTTCTTCTGCCAAAGGGTACGACCCAAAACAGGTCGAGCCGGAGATCTACCAGCGCTGGCTTGACGGTGGCTTCTTCCATCACGACCCGGGTGCGCCCGGCGACGGCAATAGCTACTGCATCATGATTCCCCTGCCGAACGTCACGGGCGCCCTCCATCTCGGCCACGCGCTGAACCACACCTGCCAAGACATCATGATCCGGTGGGCCCGGATCCGTGGCCGACGAACCCTTTGGATGCCGGGCACGGATCACGCAGGCATCGCGACGCAATCAGTCGTGGAGCGGCGTCTCTTCGAGCAGGAGAACAAGACGCGACACGACATCGGCCGCGAAGAGCTCGTCCGTCGGATCTGGCAATGGAAGGACGAATACGAACAGCGCATCCTCTCACAGATGAAGCTGCTCGGGAACAGCTGCGACTGGGAGCGGACCCGGTTCACGCTCGACGAGGTCTGCACGCGGGCCGTCCGTCATACCTTCTTCCGGATGTTCCGTGACGGACTGATCTATCGCGGCCAACGACTCGTCAACTGGGACACGCAACTTCAGACCGCCGTCGCCGACGACGAGGTCTACCACGAGACCGTGCAATCGCACCTGTGGGAGATCCGCTATCCCATCGCGGGCCGATCCGCCTCCGCGCCCGACGCTCGGCCGGGCAAGGACTACCTGGTGGTGGCCACCAGCCGCCCGGAGACGATGCTCGGCGACACGGCCGTCGCGGTCCACCCGGACGATCCTCGCTACAAGGACCTCATCGGCCAGAAGTGCATCCTGCCGCTCATGGACCGAGAGATCCCCATCATCGCCGATGCGGTCCTCGTGCGGATGGAGTTCGGCAGCGGATGCGTGAAGGTCACGCCCGCGCACGACCCGAACGACTACGAATGCGGATTGCGCAACGACCTCGAGATGATCAACGTCTTCACGCCGGACGGCAAGATCAACGAGAACGGTGGACGCTTCGCCGGACTCGACCTCCAGACCGCCCGCGACAAGGTCGTAGAGAGCCTGGAGGCCGAAGGAAGACTCGAGAGGATCGAACCGTATCAGCACGACGTGGGGCACAGCGATCGGAGCAAGACCCCCATCGAGCCCTACCTGTCCGAGCAGTGGTTCGTGCGGATGGGCGATCTGGAAGGCGGCCTGAAGCTCGCGAACGGCCGGACCTCTCCCGGCTTGGCTCAGGCCGCCATGGACGCCGTCGCGGACGGCCGCGTCCGCTTCTTCCCTGATCGTTATGCCAAGACCTATCTCGACTGGCTGGGCGAGAAGCGCGATTGGTGCATCGGTCGGCAATTGTGGTGGGGGCACCGCATCCCCGTGTGGTACGCAAAGGGGTGCGACGAGGCCGCGATGCACGAGGCGTTCGACGGCCGCGACGACATCGCCTACCGACACGACCCGGACGCCGATCGATGGCTGATCTGCATGCGCGAAGGGGATTTGCCTGAAGGGTGCCTTCCCGGCGCGGAGGTCCATCAAGACAGCGACGTGCTTGATACATGGTTCAGCTCCGCGCTGTGGCCTCACAGCACGTTGGGCTGGCCGGATGCGACGCCCGAACTACGCTACTGGTTCCCGGGTTCGGTGCTGATTACGTCGCGCGACATCATCACGCTATGGGTCGCTCGGATGGTTATGACGGGGCTGTACAACGTCGGCGACGTCCCCTTCCACCATGTCTACGTCCATCCGAAGATCCTCGACGGCGAGGGGCAGACGATGAGCAAGAGCAAGGGCAACGGTGTGGACCCGGTCGAGATCATCGATCGGTACGGGGCCGACGCCGCGCGCTTCAGCATCGCCTACATGACCACCGAGACCCAGGACGTTCGCATGCCCGTCGCGTACGTGTGCCCACACTGCGACCACCTGATCCCGCAGAAGGCCAAGCATCGCACGATGCCCAAAATGGCGTGTCCGTCGTGCAAAAAGGAGTTCCAGCCGTCGAGCCCGCTGATTACGCCCGATCCGAATCTGCCCGTCGGCATCTGCGCATCGGAGAAGTTCGAGATCGGCCGCAACTTCTGCAACAAGCTCTGGCAGGCGGCCACGGGCTTCGTCCTCCGCAACATGGACGGCTACGACGCCCAACCCCTGGACGTCGCGAGACTCAAGATGGCCGATCGATGGATTCTCTCCCGTCTGGCACGGTGCATCGACAAGGTGGAGGCCGAACTGGAGCAGTACCACTACGCCGAATCCGTCACGCCGATCTATCGGCTGTTCTGGAACGACTACTGCGATTGGTATCTCGAGATGGCCAAGCTCCGCATGGATTCGGACGGTCCGGACAAACACACCGCCCAGCAGGTCCTGGCATGGGTTTTGGATCAGGCCCTTCGACTGCTGCATCCCTTCGTGCCGTTCATCACGGAGGAGCTCTGGCAGCGGCTCAACGCCGCAGCGCCGCTCCGCGGGATCGAAGAGCCTGGTGAACCCGGCCAAGACCTCGTCGTCGCCGCGTGGCCCACGCCGACGAGCGGCTGGATCGACGACGACGTCGAGCGCGATATGGACAAGCTGCAAGGCGTCATCCGTGCGATCCGTGACATCTTCGCGAACGTGAACGACCTCCGAAGTCGGGAGAAGCAGTCCTCGATCCGATCCCTGCCGAAGGCAATCGTCCGAGCGGACGCGTCGATCGTCGGCTTGCTGGACCGGCAGCGAGAGTTCGTGAAGCTGTTGGCCGGTTGCGAGGCGCTTGAGGTCGGCCAGGCGGCGGAACGGCCGGCCGGTTCGGCGGTGCAGGCGATCGACGCGAGCACGGAGGTCTTCGTCCCCCTCGGCGACCTGGTCGATCTGGCTAAGGAACGAGAGCGATTGCAGGGCGAGCTCGAGAAGATCGAGAAGCAGATCAAGGGTATCGAAGGGAAGCTCTCTAACGAAAATTTCACGGGCAAGGCCAAGCCCGAGGTCGTCCAACGCGAACGGGAGCGTCTGGCGGACTTCCTCGCACGTCGAGAGAGCATCACGTCGAATCTGCAGTCCCTCGATTGACCCGTGCCCGGCGCCCCACGAATCGCAACGCACGGTGCTCAAGCCCACGCACGATCTTGGCGATTCGCGCGAATCCTGCTATACTCACCGGTTCTATCCCGTGCGCCGGATCCGGTGCGGGGCGGACTGGAATGCCGGGCGGCCGAGACCAAGCAGAGGAGTTTGCTAAATGGCATCACGACGGTTAGTTACGATTGACGGCAACACTGCCGCGGCCTACGTGGCGCACGCCACGAACGAGGTCATTGCGATCTATCCCATCACGCCCTCTTCGGGCATGGGTGAGATGTCCGACGCCAAGTCGGCCGCCGGACAGACAAACATCTGGGGGACAATCCCCTCGGTAACCGAAATGCAGTCCGAGGGCGGCGCCGCCGGCGCCATCCACGGCGCCCTGCAAACCGGTGCCCTCTGCACCACGTTCACGGCCAGCCAGGGCCTCCTGCTGATGATTCCCAACATGTTCAAGATCGCCGGCGAGCTGTCGCCGACGGTGTTCCACGTGTCGGCCCGAGCCATTGCGGGCCACGCGCTGTCGATCTTCGGCGATCACACGGACGTGATGGCCGCCCGTGCGACCGGCTTCGCGCTGCTGTGCTCCGGCAGCGTGCAGGAAGTGATGGACATGGCGCTGATTGCGCAAGCGGCCTCGATCGAATCCCGCGTGCCGTTCCTGCACTTCTTCGACGGCTTCCGCACCAGCCATGAGGTCGCCAAGGTCGAGGAGCTGACCTTCGACGACATGCGGGCGATGATCGACGATGAGCTCATCCGTCAACACCGTGAACGCGCGCTCTCGCCGGACCACCCGGTGATTCGGGGCACAGCCCAAAACCCCGACGTCTACTTCCAGGGCTGCGAGGCCAAGAACCGTTTCTACGACGCCTCCGCCGACGTCGTCCAGAAGGCGATGGATAAGTTCGCCACGCTGACCGGCCGTGCGTATCACCTGTTCGATTACATCGGTCATCCGGAAGCCGAGCGGGTCGTCATGCTGATGAGCTCCGGCGCCGAGGTCGCCCACGACACGATCGACCATCTCGTCGGACAAGGCGAGAAGGTCGGGCTGATCAAGGTCCGGGTCTTCCGTCCCTTCGACATCAAGGCATTCCTGAACGTGCTGCCGAAAACCATGCGTGCCATGGCCGTCCTCGACCGCAGCAAGGAGCCCGGCGCAGCGGGCGAGCCGATGTACACCGACGTCCGGACGGCCGTCGGCGAGGGGATGCAGTACGGGCTCGCCTCGTTTGAGCGGTATCCGCGGATCGTCGGTGGCCGATACGGCCTGGGTTGCAGTGAGTTCACCCCGGCGATGGTCAAGGGCGTTCTTGATGAGCTCAAGAAGGACGAGCCGATGAACCACTTCGTCGTCGGGATCAACGACGACATCACGGGGCGCACGATCAGCTACGACCCCTCGTTTCAGATCGAGTCGGACAAGACCCGTCGCTGCCTGTTCTTCGGGCTGGGCTCGGACGGAACGGTCGGCGCGACCAAGAACTCGGTCAAGATCATCGGCGAGGGCACGGACAACTACGCCCAGGGCTACTTCGTGTACGACTCGAAGAAGGCCGGGTCGATGACGATCTCGCACCTGCGATTCGGTCCGGAGGAGATTCGCTCCACCTACCTGATTCAGGAGGCCGACTTCATCGCCTGCCATCAGTTCTTCTTCCTCGAGAAGTACGACATGCTCAAGCACGCCAAGAAGGGCAGCGTATTCCTGCTGAACAGCCCGTACGGCCCGGACGTCGTGTGGGAGAAGCTCCCCGGCAAGGTGCAGGAGCAGATCCTCGCGAAGAAGATCCAGCTCTGGGTCGTCGACGCCTATCGCGTGGCCAAGCTTACGGAGATGGGCGCGCACATCAACGTCATCATGCAGACGTGCTTCTTCGCGATCAGTGGTGTGCTGCCCAAGGACGAGGCCATCGAGCGGATCAAGGACGCGATCAAGAAGACGTTTAGCCGCAAGGGTGATGCCGTCGTCCAGAAGAACTTCAACGCGGTGGACAAGACGTTGGAAGGCCTCATCAAGGTCGAGGTGCCCGAGATGGTCACCGGCAAGGGCAAGATCGGCCTCTCCGTGCCGGACGACGCGCCCGAGTTCGTCAAGAACTTCACCGTCAAGCTCCTGAACGCCGAGGGCGACACGCTGCCGGTCTCGGCCATGCCCATCGACGGCACGTTCCCGCTCGGCACGACGAAGTATGAGAAACGGAACGTGGCCATCGAGGTCCCGGTCTGGGACCCCGACACCTGCATCCAGTGTGGCAAGTGCAGCCTGGTCTGTCCGCACGCCTCGATCCGCTTGAAGGTCTACGATCCGAAGCACCTCGAGGGGGCACCGGCCACCTTTAAGTCCGCCGATGCGAAGGGCAAGGAATACAAGGGGCTAAAGGCGACGGTCCAAAACGCCGTCGAGGATTGCACCGGTTGCGGCGCGTGCGTGAACATCTGCCCCGCGCACCAGAAGGACGAGGAAGGCAACAAGCTCGAAACCAAGGCGATCAACATGAAGCCGCAGTTCCCGCTTCGTGAGGCCGAGAGCGAGAACTGGGAGTTCTTCCTCAAGATTCCCGATCTGGCGGAGGAGAAGATCAACGTCAAGACCGTCAAGGGCAGCCAGCTCAAGCGGCCGCTGTTCGAGTTCTCGGGCGCGTGTGCGGGATGCGGCGAGACGCCCTACGTCAAGCTCGCCACGCAGCTTTTCGGCGA
>CAZKCX010000457.1:0-6196 GCA_964550865.1 uncultured Planctomycetales bacterium | reverse complement strand
GGCTTGATGCGCGTCGACCGTCCGCGCCGCCGCTTCTTCTGCTGCAGCTTGATCAGGTCCGGCTCCTTCGTCGTGGCGAAGAGGACGTACTCCGGCGTCTCCTTCGGCTCGTCACCCCATGGATGATACTTCGGCGCCAGGCGAACGTGCGTTCCGGCGGTCCCGTACTGGTTCAACCGGCCGAAGGCGTAGACGGCCGATGCATCCACGACCATCATCCGTCCGGCGGGAACCCTGTAGCCGGCGCGGCCCCAACCGCCCCAGCCCGTCATCATTCGCGTGCCGAACTGCCAGTACGTCCGGTGCCACCACGAGCCGTCGAGGAAGCCGGCCGGGGCGAAGAGGTGCGGCACGTCGGGCTTCTGCTCGTTCAGGGCGAAGTCGAACCGGCTGTGGCGCATGTAGAGGTGTTGTCCGTCACTGGAGAACACGTCCGGCAGCATCCCTGGCATGAACACACCCCGGATATCCTTCTGCGGCTCGCGGCCCGTCTTTGGGTCGCGAGGGTCGATGCGTCGGTGGGTTTGCACCTCCCCCGTGACGGGATCAAGCCGGTACAGGTGGATGCCGCCGTCGATGAACGGGCAGCGTCCCGCCGCGAAGTAGGCCGAACCGTCTTGGATCAGGATGTTACCGTGCACGGGCCACACCGACTCGAGCCGGTTGTACGTCACGATCTGTCGATCCTCCGGCGCGGCACGGAATCGCCAGGCCGGCTCGCCGTCGCCTGCGCGAAGGCAATAGACGTATCCGTCCCGGCAGCCGAAGAGGCAGAGGCCTTTGTAGATGGTCGGCGGCGAATCCACGCGGCCGCCCACCGTCCGGCGCCAGACGATTTCGCCGCTATTCGCGTCGAGGGCGAGGACGGCATGCCGATCGACTTGCGCGAGGAACACCTTGCCGTCGGCGACGACGGGACTCGTCAACTCGCCGCCAAGCTCCTCGCTCCATGCCTGTGCAAATGCGTCGGGCAACGGTGAGGACGCACGGCCCGTCCGCGCGGCGTCGTGGCGATACGTGGGCCAATCGCCCTCGGAGGCGCTTGGCGCACCCGCCGCCTCCCCGCAGCCGTAGGCCGGCCCCTTCTCGAGACGCGCGGCGGGATCGGATCCCGCTCGCGCCGGCGACGGCTCCCGTTTCGCCGCGAGGGCGCTGAAGCCGTTGAGCTTGGCCTCGATGTAGCAGGCACAGGAGTGCGACGGCGCATAGAGCAGTCCGTTGCAGGGCAGCACGCCGTACTGGCACGCCCCGCGGACCCAGTGGTCGGCCATGCCCTCCCCCGTCTTGATGTCCACCCACTCCACGCCGGAGCGCCCGAGGACGAGGTAACGGTCGGTCGCCTTGTTGCGGTAGCAGCGGTGGTGTCCCATCCCGACCTGGAAGAACTTGCCGTCCGGCGGCCGAGTCCGCTTGACCTCTCCCGTCGCCGGATCGAGTCCCTGCGTGATGCCCGGCTCCTTCGCGCGAACCAGTACGCCCGTCCAGAGCAGCCCGTCGGCGATGAGCACGTCCACCGGGGCGTTGTATGCCTCACGGGCCTTGGAGTCCCAGAGCCGCTTGCCGGTCTTGGCGGAGAAGGCGATCAGTTTGCCGGCCGGCGCCTCGCCGCCCTGGCTGTAGACCACCCACAGGACCTTGCCCGGCTCGGCGCCCTCCTTCTGCACCATGGAGTTCGCATCGCGGTCGGCGGAGAAGACCACGTCGCCGTGGACCACGAGCGTCGGGGCGGTCCACGCCCATCGGTTCGTGGTCACCGGGCGAACGGCTCGCCATTCCTCTTGGCCGGTCGAGGTGTTCAGGCAAATCAACTCCTGGGTGTTCTGGAAGAAGAGACGGTCGCCGGCCACCGCGAGGGCCGTCGGCATGAGTCGGCTGGTGTCGGCGTTGGCCTTCCTCCAGAGCTGCTCGCCCGTCTTCGCGTTGATCGCCATGAGCGCCTTGCCGCCCGGGGAGGGATAGGCCGCGTATCGACCCTTCTCGTGCTCGGTCATGGCGGCGCCGTGGGCGATGGCCGGCCCCGCCACAACGTAGAGCACATCGTCCTCGCAGACGATCTCCAACGCGTTGTCCGTGCCCTCATAGCTGTGTTTCGTCTCGCCTGTCGCGGCGTCGAGGGCCGTCACCGGCTTGCCGTAGCCGAGTGTAACGTACACCGTGTCGCCGATGGCCACGAGTCGCCGCTGGATGGCCGCGGGTCCGGTTCGAAAGCCTCGCAGGTGCCCTTCCCAGGGTTCGATCTCGCGCTTCCACAGCAGCACGCCGCTGAAGGCATCCCGCGCGACGAGACGCCACTGCGCCGGCAGCGCCACCGCGGCGGGCGGGGCCTCGTCGACGATCGAGAAAATCCGACCCGCGCTCGAGACAACCACGCTGACGCTCGACAGATGGTCGTGGCTCCGCGCCCATTGGGGCTCGGCCACCCACTTGAGATGGCGGGGCGGGCCGACCACCGTATCGTGCGACACCGCGTTGTTGTCCGGCCCGTGAAGGGCGTGGGTCCACTCGTCGATCTCCTTCGGCCAGGGCTTGACGGTCTTCTTCCATTCGCCCCCTTGCTTGACGTATGCCACGCCGCCCGGACAGAGCACTCGCATGATCTCCGCCGTCGTGACCTCGCCGGCGTCTTCGGCGACGACGAGCTTCACGATGCCCTCGGCATAGGGCAGGTGCTTGCCGTTGAAGAGCGCCACGGAAACCGGACCATAAACACCTTTCGCCCTTAGAAGCTTGCGGGCCGATGCCAGCACCTCCCGGTCGTCAACCAGACCGTGGACCAGGTAGCGCTCGTTGGCCCGCAGCGCGGCCGTGAGCTCCGCGCTACCGCCGAGATGAACGACAAGCCCGCCCATTACCCCCGTGGCGTCGAGGATCTCTTCGGCGGTTTGCCCCGCCGAGTTCGCAGCCGCCGCAGCGCCGGGCACGCAGAGGATCAAGAGCGAGGTAACGGAGAGCGCGTGGAAAGCGTTTCGCAAACGAGATGGCATCGGAGTTCCTCCGTGTCGGTTTGAATCGACGGTTCTTCGCCCCCAACGCCGGGAGCCGCCGCAGGAGGCGCTCGCCCGAGACGGGGAACGCCTCGCTGCCTGAGCGTTAGGCTCGCGCGTACAAACCAGCCTAGCCCTTTCATACATGAATGCAACCGACGCGGGCCAACAGCGCTACTTCCCCGACTTCGACACCGCCCGATACGTGATCCGAACACGGGCGTTCTTCGCGGGCTTGGTCAGCCGCAGAGCAATCCGTGTAGGGAGGGTCTTGGTCCGCACGTCCTCCTTGATCTGCTCGGCGGTGATTTCGAACTCGGATCCGCCGGTGTCGATCTCGGCCCGCAGCGCCTCGTCGCCCTGATAGATCCTCAGGGTGTTCGGTCCGGTCTTCTTCCACTTGCCCAGCGTCACGAGGGCGGTCTCGAACGTCGTCGCGGTCGAGGCCTCCATCTCGTCCGTGACCGTCAGCGATCCGGCGCCGTCGCGGGAATAGACGAACGTCCGCTTCAGCGACGTCAGCTCCGGCACCTTGTAGGCGGACGCCATCTCCAGCACCAGCGTGTCCGAGGCATCGGAGAATCGCGTATCCAGCACCCGGCCCTGCGCGGTCCTGCCGGTTCGCTGCAGCTTGCCGGCGATCACCGGCACCGGGTGGCCGTAGGAGTTGAGCACGTTGCTCTCGTAGCGTCGGCTGCTGAACGTCCGTCGGGTGTAGACCTCGGCGCCGGGATCGACTGCGACCGCTCGATCGCCCACCACCGCGATGTACGAACCGACGTCGTTATGGTTGTGGTGCTCAGCGTTATTGCCGCCCTTCATCGCAACGGCAAGCCTGCAGGTACGAGAATCCGCGGGCCGACAGATCAGGACGCCGGCCTTCTCGAACCAGGTGCGCAGCCCCACAAGATCGGCGGATTCAGAGGTGGGCGGCTTCTGCGAGGCGGAATTCGGGAAGGAGTAGAGCATCGCCTCGAACAAGCGGCCACTGGCGGAGATCAGGTCCTTCTTCTCCCAGCGCTTCAGCCCGAGCCCGAAGCGCCGACTGATGAAGTGCATCAACTGGGGATCGGGCCGGGCCGTGACGGAGCAATCCGCGAAGGCAGGGTATACGCCGCTCTTGATCTCGATCCTGGCGCCATAGAGGGCGGGCTCCCGCGCCTCGGGACGCGCGAGAAGGTCGACTCCTCCATCCGTGGCCTGATGGACCAGCTCCGAGAGGAGGACGTAATGCCCGAAACCGTAGTTCCAATAGCCCACGCCCTCGGAGCAGTAGCCGTCCTTGGTGAACCCGCGGAGGAAGTTCCGCACGTACTTCTCCGCCCCGACGATGACGAGCGCCCGCTCCTCCCGGGAGGGAAGCTGCGCGAGTGCCGCCCCGGTCACCCCGGCCAGACACACCGCGTTCCAGTTGTTCGTCCCGAGCATCCACCAGTTCTCTTTGCGCTTGCCGGTGATCATGTCCCGGAACGGGTCGAGGATGCGCCGCCGAACGTTCTCGCGGATCATCGCGCGGACGTCCGCGCTCAGCTTGTCCCCCAGCAGATGGAGCGAGGTCGCCATGGTCCATCCCATGGCCGACGAGGCCAGGTCGATGTCGATGGCCTTGCCCTTGAAGTTCCTCAGGGTCCGATCGTGGGCGGGCATGATCCAGGTTCGTTCGGCGCAGACCGCGCGGAGAACCTCCTCGAGCGCGGGAAGGAAGCGCCCCTTGTTCTCCACGCACTCGGCCAGGACGAACGTTGGAATCCGTTTCCGACGCCTGGAGGCCACGCGCTGCCACCGCGTACGATTGCCCGTCCGCGAGAAGTCGAGGTAGAGCTCGTCGGGCTGCTCGGGCAGGGGCGACTTCAGGAGCTTCTCCGCGGAGGCAACCATCCGCTGGAACGACGGATGCTCGCCCAGCGCCTTCCAGGCCTCTCGGTCGGTGATCGGCTTGCCGAGGCCGGATGGCTTGGCCGGCAGCATCTTGGCGACGGACTTCACGCGTTCGTCGGAGAGCGAAACCTTTGCCATCGCACACCCCATGGAGAAAGCGTGGATCAAAGCGGCGGCCACAATGGTGGTCTGTGGCGCATGCGCTCGTGGACTTCTCATGTTACGTCTCCTATGCGCGGAACTGCGGCGAGCCGTGCTCTTCGACGCGGAAGGACCACCCGCCTGCCGATGGATCCGAACACCCCAGGATAGGACTCCCGCGCCGAGAGGCAAGCCACAATCCGACCAGGGTGGAGGACAGGGGTACATCCAACGAATCGTTGCAGGGATGGCGTGTATGGCGCGAACTGCCCGAGCCGCCGGATTCATCCGGCGCGGCCGCGCGGCACAAATGCCGCGGCTCGGGCAGCGAGTCGCGATACCTCTGAAATGCAATACTACTTCGCGTGACTCAGCGGCTTGCCGAACTCTCGAATCTGTTTGCGGAGTCGCTCGCGGTCGTACTTCTTGGGCTTGGGGAAGTCCTGGTTGGCCTCGAGCTGCTCGACCGTCGGCGTCTCGGACGGCACGCCGCCCGGCGGCACGTCGAGCCCGGCGACCCAGACGATGGCGTTCAGCACGAGCGTGCGGAAGTCGTCGTGCGCCCAGTTGCGATGCCAGTGTCCACCCGTGAAGCCGAAGCCGCGTCCGCCGCTGGGTCGCTCGAACGCCCAGGCGACATGCTCGGGCATGCCCATCCGCGCGCGGACGAACTTGTTGCCGCTGTGGGGCCCGTCGCGCCGTTTGCGCGTGCTGTCCGGGGGGACGGCGGTCAGGATCGGCGTGACGCCTTTCATGTCCTCGGAGAAGCGCATGTGGTAGTACCACTCGTCGTCGATGGCGAACGGCTCGACGCCCTGGGTGATCGGGTGCTTCGGCAGCTTTGTGAACCGGGCGCGCCAATGCGGATTGACCGACCACCACAGCTCGTAGTAGCCGCCGATCCACTCGAGAACGAAATCCCCCGGCTTGCCCTTGGGCACCTGGACGGCGTAGTGCAGCAGCGCCAACCCGACACCCCGATCCATCAGCGCATCCACCTCCTTCAGATGCGGAAGAATGACGTGCCCTCCGCCGCCGTCGCAGAAGATCACGATCGCCGCGGCGCCCTCCAAGGCATCGGCCTGCTTCGGCCAGCCGTTTCGATGCACCTCCGCACGCAGCCCCGGCACGTTCTTGTCGAGACAATCGGCCAGAAGCAGGCAGCCGGCGTTGTGCTCGTGCGCGCCGTATCC
>CAZKCX010000456.1:0-6198 GCA_964550865.1 uncultured Planctomycetales bacterium | reverse complement strand
CGCCAGACCGGTCGCGCGCAGTCTGACCATGACCCACTCGGCGAGCTTCAGCGGGGCTTCCTCCAAGGGGAGCACCTCGCTCACGCGAAGGCTGGGCTGCTCGCGACGTCGATCCACCTGGCCGCGGAAGAAGACGACTTTGTCGGGGGCGATCAGCGGGCGGAACCGCTCCAGGTCGTCGGGAAAGAGTACGGCCTCGATGCTGCCGGTGAGGTCTTCGACGACGACGATGCCCATCTTCGCTCCCGGTCGGCGGCCGCCCTTGGTGATGACGGTCCGCATCCGCGTGATCATGCCGCCCAATACGACGTCGGTTCCGTCGGGGAATTCCGGTCCGGTCAGATCGGCGATATCGACGGACGCGTATCGACCGAGCGTCTGCTCGTGTTGGGTGAGCGCGTGGCTCGTGACGTAGAACCCGAGCGCTTCCTTCTCATGGGCGAGCATCTCCGACTCGGACCACTCGGCGTCGGTGATGGTCCGGTCCACCTCGGGTTCGTCCGGGGTTCCGAAGGCCTCGAACATATTAAGCTGCCCGTCGCGGCGGTCGCGCTGGGCGGCCGCGCCTGCCTGCATGGCCGCATCAAGGGCCTCGATCAGCGCCTTCCGCATCGCGCCGGTGCCGTCGAACGCGCCTGCCTTGATGAGCGCCTCGATGGCCGTCCGGTTCACCCGTTGGCTGTCGATCCGTTCGCAGAAGTCGAACAGATCCTCGAAGGACCCGCCCTCCTCGCGGGCTTCGATGATCGCCCGCACCGCGCCGTCGCCCACGCCCTTGATGCCGGAAAGACCGAACCGGATGTAGGCGCCGTTGCCGCTTCCGTTCCCCGCCGTCTTGGCGCTCGCGTCTTCGTAGATGGGGGTGAAGTCGGCCAGCGACTGGTTGACGTCGGGCGGACGGATCGCAATGCCCATTCGTCGGCACTCGTCGATATACAGTCCGCGATCCTCGGGCTTGGCGGCGGGGATTTCGTAGGTCAGCACGGCGGCCATGAACTCCACCGGCCAGTACACCTTCATATAGGCCGTCTGGAAGGCGACGAGCGCGTAGCCCGTCGAATGCGACTTGTTGAAGGCGTACCCGCCGAAGCGAAGGATATCGTCGAAGATCTTCTCGGCCGTGGCACGTTCCAGGCCGTTCTCGACGGACCCCTGCACGAAGGGCTCCCGCTCGGCCTCGATCATGGTCGTCTTCTTCTTGCTGATCGCCTTGGCCAGTCGGAAGGCCCGCTTGAGCTCGATCCCCCCGAGGCGGTTCACCAGCCGCGAGACCTGCTCCTGATAGACCATGATACCGAACGTCTCGCTCAGCACCTCGGTCATGACAGCGTGAGGGGTGCCCCACTGCTCGCCGTGCTTGCGGCCGACGTAGGCGTCGATGTTGACCATCGGGCCTGGACGGTAGAGGGCGTTGGCGGCGATGAGGTCCTCGATCCGGTTCGGGCGCATCTTCATCAGCACGTCCCGCATGCCGCCGGACTCAAACTGGAAGATGCCGCTCGTCTCGCCGCGTGCGAAGACCTGGTAGACGCGCTGGTCCGTCAGATCCAGGTTCTCGATATCGAGCGGCTCGCCCGTCCTCTTCTCGACGAGCTCCTTCGTCCGTTTGAGGATCGTCAGGGTTCGCAGGCCGAGGAAGTCCATCTTGAGCAGCCCGATCCTCTCCACGCCCCCGCCCTCGAACTGGGTGATCGGGTGCTCCCCGTCGGCGGGTTTGTACAGCGGCAGGAAGTTCGTCAGCGGTTGATCCGAGACGACCACGCCGGCCGCGTGCACGCTGGCATGCCGGGCCATCCCCTCGAGCTTCTGCGCGATGTCGAGCACCTGGCGGATCTTCTCGTCCTTCTCGGACAATGCCCTTAGCTCGGGCTCCTGCTCGAGGGCCTTGGCGATCGTCATCTTGAGCTGCTCCGGCACGAGCTTGGCGACCTTGTCCGCGGTCGCCAGATCGAGGCCCATCACGCGGCAGACGTCGCGGATGGCCGCCCGCGCCTTGAGCGTGCCGAACGTGATGATCTGCGCGACATGACCGTACTTCTCGCGGACGTAGTCGATGATCTCCCCCCGGCCGAACTGACAGATGTCGATGTCGATGTCGGGCATCTCATCGCGGTCGGGATCCATGAACCGCTCGAAAAACAGCCCGTAGCGAAGGGGATCCGGCGCGCTGAGGCCCAGGCAATAGCCGATGACGGCGCTGCACCCGCTGCCTCGCGCGCCGCAGGGGATACCGCGAGCCCGTGCCCACTCGACGAAGTCCCAGACGATCAGGAAGTAGCTGCTGAACCCCTTGGAGCTGATCACATCGAGCTCATAGTCGATCCGCTCGCGAATCTCGGGTGTGATCTCGCCGTACTTTCGGGCGGCGCGGTCGTAGACCAGCTCGCGGAGAAACTCGTCGTCGGTCTTGCCCTCGGGCGGCTCGAAGACCGGGGCGTGCCGGGTCGAAAGGTCCAGCTCGACGTTGCACATCTCGGCGATCTTGACCGAGTTCTCGATGGCGTCGGGCCGATCGCGGAACCGCTCGAGCATCTCTTCCGGGCTCTTGAGGTAGAGCTGATCGGTGGCGTGCTTGAGCGTGTTCTCGTCTTGAAGCGTCTTTCCCGTGCTGATGCAGACGGATATCTCCTGGGCGAAGGCATCCTCCTGCTTGAGGTAATGCACGTCGTTGGTGGCGACCAGCGGCAACCCCAGACGGTCCGCCAGGTCGATCAGCAAAGGGTTGATCCGGTCCTGCTCGGCCTGGCCGTGCCGCTGCAGCTCGACGTAGTAGCGCTCCGGACCGAACACGTCCTTGAACCAACCCGCCGACTTCTCGGCCGCTTCGACGTCGCCGTTGAGGAGGTAGTTCGCCAGGTCCGTGCCGAGGTGGCCGCAGATGGCGATGAGGCCTTCGTTGTGCTCGGCGAGGATCTCGCGGTCGATCCGGGGGTTGTAGTAGAAGCCTTCGAAGAACCCGCGGCTGACGAGTTGAATCAGGTTGTGATAGCCCGTGTCGTTCATGGCCAGCAGCACGAGGTGCGTGGCCGTCTCGCCGGGCTTGCCGGATCGCTCGCCGCGATGGCCGGGCGCGACGTAGACCTCGCAACCGAGGATCGGCTTGACGCCGGCGGCCTTGGCGCTGGTGTAGAACTCGACCGTGCCGAACATGTTCCCGTGATCGGTCATGGCCAGGGCATCCATGCCCAGCTCTTTGGTTCGCTCGATGAGCGGCTTGATGTGGTTTGCCCCGTCCAGAAGCGAGTAGTGGGTATGGCAGTGCAGGTGAACGAATTTCGCTTCGGACATGGTAACGACTCCGTTCGTTCTCAGGAGGGGACGTCGCCCGGGACCTCCAACCAGGCCCACCGGGCACGATGATACCTTGACGCGGGGCTTGCGGCAAACATCGCGAGACCTTGTCATCGACCCCGCGCGAGGGTACCGTCTCGGACGCGTCGCTTGACCCGTGCTAGACCCTCAGCGAGAGGAGTGTGCGTGTGTCCGCTTTCGCGAAGACTCTGCGGTGTTTCTGCTGGACGTTGACGGCTGTGTGTGGGCTTGCGTCGGCTTCGCAGGCGGCCGACGCGAAATGGATCTGGGCCGATCCCGACGAGCCCGCGCCCAAGAACCGATTCACTTACTTGCGGAAGGTCGTCGATTTGAAGGAGCTGCCCGACGACGCCTGCCTCCGCTTCGCCGCCGACAGCAACGCCCAGCTCCGGATCAACGGGTCCTGTGTCCGTCGGAAGGTCGCCCGCTACCACGAAGAGCGAATCACGGCCGAGGTCGTCAACGCCCGGCCGTACCTCCACAAGGGCAAGAACGTCTTCCTCGTCCTGCACCACAACTGGGGCGACATCGTGACGTTCCAGCGTACCGGCAACAAGCGCGCGGGACTCTACATCGATGGTACGTTCCTCAAGACGGACACCTCCTGGCGATGCAAGACCGCACCGCAGTTCGCAGCGCATGACAAGCAGATCGTCGGCATCACAAAGGACCCGCGGATCCGCTACCCACAGATTGTGGACGCGCGGAAGCGGCTCGACGGCGATCCGAACGACGCGGGCTTCGACGACGGCGATTGGACCTCCGCCCACGTCGTCACGGACGGGCGGTGGCCTGCAACGCCTCCTGATGTCGAAACGCCCGGCCAACGCGAGTACCCGGTTCGCCCCCTGTCGGTGCTCAACGCGGGCACCCTGAAGCCCGCCCAGGGGATATCCGACGACCCGCTCTCCATTGCGGCGGGCATCCGCAAGGCAACATGCCGGCCCGATCCCGCAATGGTCGAGCGGACCGAACCGTTGATCTCCGGGCGCCCTGCGGTGATCGAGGGCAAGGCCGGTCAAAGCGTCTACCTCACGTTCGACTTCTTCCGCCCGGTACACGGTTATGCCTATCTGGAGATTGCGGAGGCGCCGGAGGGCACGCACATCGACTTCGGCTACTGCGAGATCGCCCACGCGCTCCGCACGGGCAAGATGCACGTCGACGTCAGCGGCTGGCTCAACCCGGAGGGGGTGGTCGGGGCGGGCTATGCGGACCGGTATATCACGACCGACGGCAAACAGCAGGTCGAGCTTCCCGACGAACGGACCGCGCGGTGGCTGACGCTGCACATCCACTTCCGGCGAGACGGACCGCTGGTCATTCGAGAGGTGGGCATCGTCAAGTCGCAGTATCCGATCGAGCCGATCGGGAGCTTCGCGTGCGGCAACGAGCAGGTGGATCAGATCGTCAAGCTCTGCCTGATCCACGCCGAGCTGACGATGACGGACGCCTACGTCGACACGCCCGGACGCGAGGACGGCCAATGGATCGAGGACGATCGACCGCGGGCGAACCTGGCCGCCCACTGGTTCGGCGACACGAAGCTCCGGCGTTTCCTCATCCGCACACACGCCGAGGGCCAATACGCCGACGGCGACCTCCATCCGTTCTCGCCGAGCAACTACCCGGGCGGGGGCCGGAAGTTCACCGCCACCTTCGATTGGAGTGTTCAATGGGTGGCCGCCATCTACGACGACTACCTCTGGACCGGTTCGACGGATCTCATCCGCGCCTATTGGACGCACCTGTGCAAGTACTGGAAGCTCGTCCTTTCGCACGTCGACGAGCGCGGGCTATGGCGGACGGGCAGGGTGCTGGCAGACATCCGCGTGGGGCATCGGCCCAAGGGCAAACAGTCGAGCGGCATGATCACGCCGTGGATCATCGAGCGCCTGCATTGGTCGGCCGAGATGGCACGGGCCGCAGGACACGCCGATCAGGCCGCCGCGTGGGAGGCGACCGCCCGCAAGATGACGCAGGCGTTTCGCGAGTATCACGTGGTACCCGCTCAGGGCAACCTCCCCGTCCACGTGGCCGACCGGTTTGACCCAGACAACCCGAACATCGAGCGGGGCTACAGTCAGGCGGGACAGACCATCGCGGTGACGAGCGATCTGCTGACGCCCGAGGAGGCCAAGGCGGATCTCGAGTACGCCTTCCCGCCGCCCGACGGCTCGCCGCCGAAGGGCGTGACGCGATGGAACAATCCGTCCTACGGCTATCGTGTGCTGCGGGCGCTCTCGCATGTGGGCCTGAGCGAGCGGGCGGTCGCGCACCTGATCGAGCGCTACGCGCCGTACCTGCCTCGGCATCCGCGCAATCCTGTTCCGCGGCGTTTGCAGGGTCCCTACGGCGGGCCGCTGCCGGAGTATTGGGTGAGTCGCGAAGACCTGGGCCTGAAAGAGGATGAGACCAATCCCGCGCAGCCGATCGACGAGACCGGCTCACACGGGTGGAACGCCGTTCCGTTGCTCTGGATGCACGATACGCTGCTGGGCGTGACGATCCTCGAACCCGGGGGGGGACGTATCCGTGTGGCGCCCGAGGACGGCGGGCTACCTTACGTCTCCGGTCATGTCGACACGCCCAAGGGCGCCGTCTGGATCTACTGGGACCCACAGAAATGGCGGCTGGACGTCAGTATCCCTTCAGGACTGACGGCCGAAATCGTCATGCCGGACCAGTGCAAAGGCAAGCGCGTGGTCATCACGGCGCCGTCGGGGAAGGTCGGCAAGGCGCACGCCGGTGAACACGAGATTACCGGAGAGGGGCGATACGTGTTCGCGGTTCGATAGACCCAGCGCACGGGACAACGGATGCGAAACGAGTAAGGTGCAGGGGGATCGTTGGGTTTAGGGTCTAAGGTCTGCAGGAAGCTCGTAA
>CAZKCX010000455.1:430-6208 GCA_964550865.1 uncultured Planctomycetales bacterium | reverse complement strand
GCTAGAGGACACAAGTGCAAAGAGTAATGATGATGTATCGTTGGAAGCGTTGCGCTTCTTCACAGAACACTTGGACGCCGATAAGAATCCCGTTCGGTTCAGCTTGCACGACGAGTCAACGGGCACGATTCGCTACCTGTGTGTTGTGGCCCGACTTCTTCGTCACTGCGCCGCTGCCGACCTGCTGGTGGTGGACGAACTCCACACCAGCCTGCATCCGCAGTTGGCGCGCCGCGTCGTACAGATGGCCCATAGTCCGGAGTTCGGTAGCGCCGGCGCGCAGTTGCTTTTCACGACGCACGACGTAACGCTCCTGGACCCAAGTCTTCTACGTCGCGATCAGATCTTCCTGACGCAGAAGGATCGTGACGGGGCGGTCGAGCTCTACTCGTTGTGGGATTTCGAGGACATGCCGCGTAACACAGCGGCGTGGGCGCGCAACTACCTGGCGGGGCGCTTCGGCGGGGTACCGATCTTTGGGCCTTCGCTGGCTGATATCCCGCAGGCGGATGAGCCTACTCCCGTCCATTGCCAGACTCCTGCCACGGCGGAGGTCGAGTAGTGGCGCGACGAGCCGGCCAAAGTCGTCAACGTCGACCGCGCACGCTTAGTCCACGCCTGATCGTCGCGTGTGAGGGAGAGAAAACAGAGTATGAATACTTCACTCGATTGAACCAATCGTTCATGAACAAGTCAGGGCCCGTTTTGAAAGTAGTCCGAGGGTCGGGCGAAGGCTCGGTTGGAGTCGTCAAGCGGGCGATTCGGCAGCGCGAACAAGATCGCCGGAACCAGAAGTTCTCCAAACGCGACGGCGATAGGGTGTACGCACTCATCGACGTCGAACCGCATGATCCATCAAAGGCAGCAGCGCTTCAAGAAGCGCTGGACATCGCAAGCAAGGAGGATGTCTGCGTCCTCCTCTCAAACCCGTGCTTCGAGTTCTGGCTGCTCTGCCACGTCGCCGAAGCCAACGAGTTGTGTCGTTCCTTCCGCGATCCCCAGGCCCTCGACCACGAACTGCGGAACAGGGGGAATCGTGGCAAGGATGACCTGCACCAGAATCCAAACCTCTTCGACCGTTTCCTGCCGAAGGCGCCACACGCCGTGGCCATTGCACGGCATGTCCATCAGATCCACCATCATAGTACTGCTGACATACGCAGCGCCAACGCCTGCACGCAGGTCTATGAACTCGTCTCTGCCCTTCTCTCAACACCTTAGGGCCGACTACGGGGCAACGTCGGGCGGGGCTGGATCATCTAAGTCCTTAGAAAGCCTGGATCGGATGAGGCCCGGTTGGCCGATCTAGGACATAGCGGACGGGTCGCCGGCAGAGACGGCTGTTGCGAGTAGAGAAGTCATTCCGTCACAGACGGTTCTTGCGATCTAGCGACACGGTCCGGCGACGCATTACAGCGGCGCGAGGCCCGGATACCACAAACCAAACGGAGGCAAGCCAATGAAGTTCTTCATCGATACGGCCAATATCGACGAGATCAAGGAGGCCAACGATCTGGGCGTCCTCGACGGCGTCACCACGAACCCGTCCCTAGTCGCCAAGGAGGGGCGAGAGTTCACCCCCCTGCTCGAGGAGATCTGCCGGATCGTCTCGGGCCCGGTGTCCGCGGAGGTGACCAGCACCGACTGCGACGGCATGATGGCCGAGGCCAGAGAGCTCAGCAAGGTGGCCGACAACATCGTCATCAAGCTGCCGACGATCGTCGAAGGCGTGAAGGCGTGCGTCCGCTGCACCGACGAAGGCATCAAGACCAACCTGACGCTGTGCTTTCAGCCGACACAAGCCCTCATCGTGGCCAAGGCCGGCGCGACGTTCGTCAGCCCGTTCCTCGGCCGGCTCGACGACATCAGCCAAGAAGGCATGGATCTGATCTGCCAGATCCGGCAGATCTACAACAACTACGGCTTCAAGACCGAGATCCTCGCCGCCAGCCTGCGGCACCCCTTGCATGTGGCCCAGGCCGCCATGTCGGGCGCCGACATCGCGACGATCCCCTTCGGCGTCATCGGCAAACTGCTGAACCACCCGCTGACGGACATCGGCCTGCAGAAGTTCCTCGACGATTGGAAGAAGCTCGATCAAGCGGCCCCGGCGGGCGCATCGTAGGTCGAGGCTTCGCATCTTTACGGAACGCTTGACTGCCGGCGGCGCAGGAATCCGCGTCTCCAGCCGTCGACGGAAGTCCTCCAAACGGGTCTGCACGCCCGTCGGGCCAAAGACCGATCCTACTGCGGCATCCGCAGGGCATCTCGGATCACCTTGGCGGCGAACACGGCTCACAAGGCACACGAGACGGGGCGCACCTCTTCTTCAAGAGGGGCAGTAGAGCCCGCCGGATGAACGCGGGATTGCCCGGCGCTCGATCCTCCGCGGGGCGGCCCCAATACCCTCTTCCTCTCGCGCCATCTAACACCATGTCGCGGCCTGTGGGACAGGTGTAGACGTCGGTTCGTCCGGGCCGCCTGCCGATTGCTGCAAGGCATTGGACAGAGGAAGTCATGGCGCCGAAAGGGAGATCCGCAACGATGCGTAGTACGCAGATCGCCGAAGCGAAGCAGCTAACCCTTGGAGACATCAAGGCGCTCCTGAACTGGGACGCGACGCCGAAGATATCCTGCTATTTCCCACTGCACCCCACGGGGCGGGAATTCCAGCAAGACCCCATTCACCTGAAGAACCAGCTTGTCCGTGCCTCGGAGGAGCTGGAACGACGCGGATGGCGAGAGCCGGACATCCGCGGCCTGCTCGAGCCCGCCTGGGCCCTTCAAGCCGACGAAGACTTCTGGCCCGAGCTCGGCGCGCGGGGGCTTGCCCTCTTCGTCGCGCCGGGATTGTTTCAATACCACCTCCTGCCTCGTGCGTGCGTAGACTTCCTGCTCGTCGGCAATCAGTTTCACGTCAAGCCTCTCGTTCGACTGCTGCACGGCGACGGCCGGTACTACCTACTGGCGCTCAGCCAGAACCGGGTGCAGACGTTCGTGGGCACCCGGGCGGGCCTCGCGCCGATCGCCCTGCCGGAGGACATGCCCTCGGACCTCGCGTCGGCCGTGGCGGGAACCGAGATCCAACGCTCCCTCCAGCACCACGCCAGCAGTGGCCCCAGCGACGCCGGCTCGCCCGAGGGCCAGATCCACGGGCACGGCCGACCGACGGATGAAAGGGAAGACCTGCTCGAGGAATTCCTGCGACAAGTTGCCAAAGCGACGGAACGTTGGCTCCAGGATCGCAGGATGCCTTTGGTCCTCGCCGGCGTCGACCATGTCGTCTCCACCGTCCGCAAGGCATGTCGGGCGCCCCAGTTGCTCGAAAGCGGCATCCAAGGCAACCCTGAGTCGATGAGTCAAGACGAGCTTCACGAGAAGAGCTGGCCGATTGCCGAGGCCTGGTTCCTGCAGGACCTGGACAAGGCGAGGGATCGGTACGGCGATCTCATCGGTGCAGGGAAGACCTCGTCGGACCTCGAGGAGATCCTCGACGCCGCGCATCACGCCCGGGTCGACACGATCTTCGCCGCCGCTGAGAACGAGGTATGGGGCACCTACGATCCCGAAGCGAAGGCGCTCACCACGCACCCCAAGCAGGAATCCGGAGACGCGGAGCTGATCGGCCAGGCCGTCAACGAGACCCTCGTCAACGGCGGGTGGGCGTACGTCGTGAAGATTGAGGATCTCCCGGAAGGCACGCACGAATCCGGCGTCGCCGCTACGCTGCGATGGTGACAGCGGAGAAGGAGCAATGCGTGGGAGGCTACGTCCCGGACGCTGATCCCTGCTGGCCCTGTTCCACGACGACCACCAGTATACCCCGTCGCCGTCTGAGTGCTTCCTCTCAAGGAGGGACTTCTGGGATCAAACGGTGCTTCCGCATCTCCGCGAGGCCGTATCGCGCTGAAAGCTACATGTGCAGCTCCACGGCGTCCTTGTCGTGGAGCTCGTAGTCGTGCGGGACGTTCTGACCGTCGTGCACGGCCTCGCCCCAGACGCGGGTGGACTTCAGGCCCTGTCCGAGCTCGCGGTGAATCTCAATGGCCATGTCCTCGGCCGTGCTGCCTTTCGGAAGGATGAACGGCGCGTCGTAGTCCACCTTCTTGCCCGGCGGCTTGGCGTAGACCCGAACAACATGCAGCAGCTCGAACAGCCGGGCCAGGAACTTCTTGAGGCCCTGGTACTGCCCTTCGTCTTCCGGCACGGCCACGAGATGGAATTCGAGCCGATCGCCATAAAGCTCCCGGAGCGTCTCCAGCTCTCCGTCCGCGCCGTCCATATCTCCATGGGTACAGACCAACAGCGTCCGGATGGGATCGGGCGCATCGATGTCGTCCGGCACGTCGGGATCCGGCACATGGGTCGGGGTGAGGTTCCGCTTGGTCAGCAGCTCCAGGCACGACTCGAGATCGTCGAGCAGCGTCCGGCTCGCCAGGCTGAGGACGATCAGCAGGGCGTCGGCGGCCTTGACGCGCCCGATCATGCCAGGCGGCACGTGGTCTCGCGTGAAGGGCGGCATGTCGACGAGCTGGATCGGGACATCTTCGTGGTACGCCATGCCCGGCTGCGGCGTGATGGTGGTGAACGGGTACTCCGCCACCTTGCAGTCGGCGTTGCTGCATGCGCGAACCAGCGAGCTCTTCCCCACGTTGGGGGCTCCGAGCAAGACGACCTGCCCCGCCCCCTGTTTGGGCACGTTGAAGATGTCCCGCCGCGCGCCGCCGCGCTTCTTGCTCGGATGGGCTAGCTCGTGCTTGGCCTGCGCGATCTTGCGCTTGAGCTCGGCCTGCATCTTGTCCGTCCCCTTGTGCTTGGGGATGGTGCGGAGCATCTCCTCCAACGCGGCCAGCTTCTCCGACGGCGTCTCCGCCTCGCGATACCGGGCATCGGCTCGCTTGTATTCTGGTGTCAGATTCGCGGGCATGGCGCTGCATTCTACCCGGCGCGGAAAACCGGGTGAAGAGGTTGGCCGAGCAGCCGTTTCGTTGCGTCCAACCCTCCAGCATGCATAATGGGACCCGAACGGCCATGCAAGAGAACGAATACAACCCGAAGCCGATTGAGCCGGAGCAGCTCTTCGAGGAGATCCGCGATCTGCTCGACGAGAAGCAGAAGGCGCGGCTCCGGAAACGCCTCCACGATGCCGATGCCGCCGACCTCGCGGAGATCGTCGAGATGCTCGACGGTGAGGAGCAGGAGCTCTTCATGGCCGCGCTCGACGCCGAAGAGGCCGGCGAGGTCCTCAGCATGGTCGACTGGGCGACCCGCGGCGAGATCGTCGAGGACATGAGCGACCAGACGCTCACCGGCGCGATCGCGAGCATGGCGCCGGACGACGCCGCCGACGTCCTGGCCAACCTCACGGAAGAGCAAAGCACCGAGGTCCTCGAGCACCTCCCCCCCGACCAGGCCGCCGAGGTCGCCGCGCTCATGAAGTACGAGGAGGATACCGCCGGCGGACTCATGACGCCGGAGTTCCTCTCGGTCGCACAAGACGTACCCGTCGCCACCGTGGTCTCGGAGCTGCGCGAGATGGAGTTGGACGCCGAGGAGCCGTTCTTCATCTACGTCGTCGACAAGCTGGGCAGATTGCTGGGTCTCGTGCCGGTCCGAAAGCTGATCACCGCCCCTTCACAGACCCCCGTCTCGAAGATCATGACGCGGGACGTCGTCAGCGTATCCGTCGACGACGACCAGGAAGAGGTCGTCAACGTGATCCGTCGCTACGACCTGCCCGCCGTCGCCAACGCGCTGGGCCAGGGGAACCGTCAATCG
>CAZKCX010000455.1:0-420 GCA_964550865.1 uncultured Planctomycetales bacterium | reverse complement strand
GCCGTCCCCGTGCTCGACAAGAACGGCCGACTGGTGGGTCGTGTTACCCACGACGACGTCGCCGACGTCATCTTCGAAGAGGCCGACGAGGACATGCTCCTGATGGCCGGTACCGACGCCGCCGAGCTGGAACGCTCCTCGCCGCTCCGCGCGGCACGCGTGCGGATGTCCTGGCTCTTGCCGTGTTTGATCGGCACGCTGCTGACCGGCCTGGTGATGTGGGCGTTCGAGAGCCCGATCGGGACCCGTGACTTCATGGTCCTCGTGCTCTTCGTCCCGATGATCGCCGCCATGGGCGGCAACAGCGGAATTCAGGCCTCGACCATCATCATCCGCGGGCTGGCGACGCAGGAGATGGCCGGCGAGAGCCTCGCCCTGGCGCTTCGCCGCGAGGCGCCGATCGCCGTGCTGGTCGGATGC
>CAZKCX010000454.1:0-6209 GCA_964550865.1 uncultured Planctomycetales bacterium | reverse complement strand
TCTCGCCTTCGACGTCCAGGCCGGAGATCTCGTACCCGCCGTGCTCGAGGTCCCACTGACCGCTGACGGCATCGAAGCCGTCGGCCTCACCGTCGGCGAAGTCGTCCGCGTGCGGCAGCGAGACCGGCATGGCGGGCAGCGGCTCGACCGTGACCTCCACGACATCCGTGCTCGTCAGTTCGCCGTCGTCGACCTCGACCTCGAATCGCAGCGTCGTTTCGGAATGGATGTTGGGCGACGTGAAGGTCGGATTCGGGGCGGCCGCGTCGCTCAGTTCGACGCGCGGGCCATCGATCTGCCGCCAGGTATACGTCAGGTCCTGTCCCTCGGGGTCGACGCCCTGGGCGTGCAGCGTGACGCTCTCGCCTTCCTGGACGACGAGATCCGCACCGGCGTCGACGGTCGGGGCGTCGTTCAGCTCGTTGACGGCAAAGTTGTCGAAGTGCGACTCGGCATGTTCTGCCGCGAGGCCCACTTGACCGCTGTTGACGGGCTGATCGAACTCGTGCGAGACCTTCGCCTGGCCGTTCACCGACAGGCTGACCTCTCCGCCGTCCACGCGGACGTGCATGTCGTAGGGCGTGTTGGTGTCGATCCGTTCGTTGACCTGCGCGAGGTTGTGCCAGCTCCCGTCGTAGTGGCCGATCGTCCAGTAGTCGGCGCCCACCCGGGCGCCGGCGAACTTGAAGTCCTCCGGCCCGTTGTAGTCGAAGACCACGAAGCCGTTCTGCCACTGACCGGAGGCCTCGTGGGAAACGAGTTGGACGTCGACCTCGAAGCCCTCGGGCAGCGGCTCGGCGAAGTCGATCACGGCGACGCCGGAATCGCCTTGGGCGTCCAGGCCGGAGATCTCGTAGGTGCCGTCCTCGACCGTCCACTCGCCGGAAACCGGATCGAAGGCCTCGGCCTCACCGTCGGTGAAGTCCTCGGCATAGGGGAACCCGACCGGCTCGGGCCCGTCCTCGACGGGCGTGACCTCGACCGTGACGGTGGCCGTATCGGTTCCTCCGTGGCCGTCATGGACGGTGTAGGTGAACGTGTCGGTGCCGTAATAGTCGGCCTCGGGCGTATACGTGAACGTCCCGTCCCCGTTGTATTCCACGGTGCCGTGCTCGGCCTGGGTGAACGCCTCAATCTCCAGCTTGTCGCCGTCCGGTTCGTTGAGACCGGCCACTTCCTCCGGCGTCAAGGCGCGGTCGTAGACGCGGAGCTCATCGATCTGGCCGGTGTAGAGATAGCGCGAGCTGCCCGTCCGGTCGCCGCCGATGTTCAGGTGGCCGGTGCCCGAGCCGGGCGGGGTCTGAAATTCCCCGGTGCTCCGCAGCTCGCCGTCGACGTAGCAGGACATGGTGTCGTCGCTGCGGGTGATCGTGACCTGGTGCCACTCCCCGTCGAGATCGTCGAGGTCGACACCGGTGTCCCATCGGTTCCCGCCGCCGGGATGGTAGACGATCAGATTGCGCTCGGCCTGGTTGTCGAACTGGAGCGTCCAGTGGTTGTCGCCGCCGTCGGGCGTGGCCTTCGAGAACACCGCCGCCCACGGGTTCTGCGTCTCGTCGGGATTGATCCAGACGGACATCGTGTAGTCGTTCGAGAGCTGGAGTGATTCGTTGTCCTCCAGTCGGATGATGTCGTCCTGACCGTCGAACGTGGCCGCACCGCTTCCTTCCCGCTCGGTGCCCCACTCGTCGCCGTCGGCCCCGTGCAGCGTCCCGTCATTCCCATGGCCCGAGGCGTCGGTGGCATCCCCGTCCAGCTTCCAATGCCCGATCAGTCCCTCCGTCGGCTTGCCGTCGACGCCGTCCGGGTCCGTGTCGTTCGCCAGGACGTTCGGCGTGACCACGGGCGTGTCCTCGGCGGTGGTGAGCATGTCGTCCACGGCAT
Source organism: uncultured Planctomycetales bacterium (assembly GCA_964550865.1). Lineage (GTDB taxonomy): Bacteria > Planctomycetota > Phycisphaerae > UBA1845 > JAFGLZ01 > JAFGLZ01. Next base: position 4,325 of record CAZKCX010000454.1, on the reverse strand, counting down.
CCGGGGCCTCGTTCACGGCCTCGGGCTGGTTCCCGGCGGCGATCAACTCGATCTGCTCGGCCGACAGGGCCGAATCGTAGATGCGCACGTCGTCGAGGGACCCCTCGAAGTAGGCCGTCTCGGGGTTGCGATCGTTGAAGTCGTTCGTGCGGCCGATGTCCTGGATGGGGCTGTCGAACAGCCCGGTCCGCCCTTGGAACTCGTTGCTCAGCTCTCCGTCCACGTAGACACGGGCGAGCCCCGTGTCGGCATCTCGCGTGAAGGCGACGTGATGCCATTCACCGTCGTTGACCGGCGCATCGCTGCGGGCGCCCAGGTCGTTGCCGACGCCCATGCCGATTCGACCCTCGTCGTCGATGAAGCCCCAGCGGACGTCGTTTTCCCCGCCGGACTGCTCGTTGCCGATGATCGAAGGCGAGTAGTACGATTGCGGCGAGCCCGTCTGCGTCGTTCGGATCCAGCCGGTGACGGTGGCCGTGCCGCCCAGCGTCTCGCTCATGTCCTCTTCGAGGTGAACGTAGTCGTCCACACCGTCGAAGGTCAGCGCGCCGTCCTCCTGGCCCTCGGACCATTCGTCGCCGTCCATATTGGTGAGCGTGCCGTCGACGTTGTTCACGGCATCGTCTGCGCGGCTTCCGCCGGTCTCGTCGAGCTTCCATCGTGCAACCAGCCCGTCGATCCCGAACTCGTCGACACTGGTGTGCTGGACGGGATCGACCGCAACGGCGACCGTGTCCACGCTGACGTTCTCGCCGTCGCTCACCTCAACCTCGAACTCGAGCGTCGTCGGCTCGCGAACGTCGGGCGTGTCAAAGCTCGGGTTGGAGGCGCTCGGATCACTGAGCTTCACGGAGGGGCCCTCGACCTGTCGCCAGGCGTAGGTCAGGCCCTGTCCTTCCGGATCCGTGCCGGTGGCCGCGAGCTGTACACGCGCGCCTTCCTCCACGCGCTGATCGTCGCCCGCTTCGGCGGAGGGGGCGTCGTTGTCGGCCTGGACGGTGACCGTCATCGTATCGACGCTCTCGTTCTCGCCGTCGGAGACGTGAAGCTCGAAGGCCAGGTCGGTGTTGGTCAGCCCCTCCGGCGCGGTGAACGTCGGGTTCGGCGCGTTCGGGTCGCTCAACTCGACCTTCGGGCCGGACGTCTGGACCCAGGTGTAGGTCAAGTTGTCGGCGGGGACGTTGGCCTCGTCGGCCTCGTACACGCGCACGTTGCTGAAGTAGCTCTCGCCGGTCGCGTGGCCGGAGTCATGATCGTTGACGAAGAACAAGCGGTCGAACTCGCCCGTGTAGTGCTCGCCCACGGGGATGCGGTAGTGCTTCCATTCGCCCTGGGATTCCTCGTAGCCGTCGTAGTCGGATAGCCCCCAGTTCTGCGTTCCATAGACGCGGAAGGTCTGGTTGGAGTTGATCGAGTCGTTGTTGTCGAAGCCGATGCCGTGGATCTCGCCCTCGGCGTCGCTTCGGAAGTCGAACTCGATCACGGTGTTCGGCGTGACCTCATAAGGTAGCTCGATGTCCTTCCAGCCGTTGCCCGTCATGTGCAGCGTGGCCCCGTCGTCGAGCACCTCGACATCCACGTTGCGGTCCTGATTCTTCCCTCCGTACGACGTCAGCGTCTCGAGGTCGAACCGGACCGGCTCCACGGCGCTCTCGGCGGAGCCGTTCAGCGTAACGGTCTGCCCTTCCTCCACGACCACGCCGAGATCGCCTTCGCCCCCGTCCGTGCCGTGCAGGGGAGCATCGCCACCGAAGTCATCCGTCGTCCTGCCGTGTGCACCATGGCCGAATCCGCCGTGGCCGTTCGGGTCGCCAGGACCCTCCTTGTCCCATCCGTGCCCGTGTCCCTGCTGACCGCCAGACGAATGCGCCAGCGCATCGGCGAGGTCGAGGTCCGACCCCCCATCGAGGTCCGCGGCATCGGCCGCGTCGAGCTGATCTTGATCGACGTCCGCGTCGACCCAGGTGGCGGAAAGGAGAATCCGACGCTCGAGCGGGTCGACCGTCGGGAGTTGCGACTCTTCATTGGCCGGCACCGACGAGGCATCGTTGCGATCGTCGCCCTGCTCGGCCTTGGAATGGGGCTGATCCATGTTACCGTCCTTTTCAGAATGAGCGGTCTTGGCCATGGTCCGATTTCGGTTGCCAGAACCTGCGCCGTTCGAGGCTGCTCGCGACGCTATGCGTTTGGAAGTTGCTCAGGCGGAAAGTGGGATGCCACTTCGTTCGTCGCCTGCCTCCACTGGCAGGCCGGTGGAAACATACGATTCGGTTCGGCCGGCAGGCAAATGCAACTCCCGTTGCTGTATCGACCTGTGTGTGAAGGTGGGTAATTTGCGTCTGGAGACGGCCCCGTGTGGGCACGTCCTATCGGTCCTACGCGGCGGGATTTCTTTTGCTTTCTCGGACAGGCACCAAGAGGCAAGGACAAGCGCGAGACTTCGAGCGAATCGACACCAGCCCCTGTCACCCCCCACGCACGGCATCGATCCCCTGCACCGAACATGAGGCGAGCCAGTCCGATGCGTCATACCCGCAGTCGGGGTGACGAAGCCCCGTGATCTCTGACGCGTATCGCACCCGGACGACGGGTCGGCCTCGATCGGTCACCTCGTGCAAGGATGTCGGCCAATCAAGTAGAGAGGGTAGGGGAAAACCACCATGAAAAAATGTCGGCCCGCGGCACGTCGAGTTCCGATACTTCGCCGCTCTACAGCCGCAGGAAAAAGCGCCCCATGGACGTTACTTTCTACGATGGCGTCCGAGGCTCTTTTCGCGCGTGGAGTGATGGGAACGCCGGCGTCACTTGACCATGCGGCTTGTCCCGTTGGGTCGTGGGCTACTTCGACGTCAGCACGCCCTGGGCGTTCATCCACGCCTCGCAGAGCTTCGGCCAGGCGGACGCCGCCAGCCCGGGCTTGCCCAGGCCGAAGCCGTGTCCGCCCTTTAGGAAGATGTGCATCTCCGCCGGGACCTTGGCCGCTCGCAACGCCCGATAGAAGACGATGCTGTTCTCGGACGGTACGCCGTTGTCGTCGTCCGCATGGATGAGGAACGTCGGCGGTGTGTCCTTGGTCACCTGGAGCTCGTTGCTGAATGCGTTGACCAGGGCGCTATCCGGACTCGGACCCAGCAGATTCTTTCGGCTGCCGCGATGCATGAACGGCTTCGTGAACGTGATGACCGGATAGACGAGCACCATGAAGTCGGGCCTGGCGCTCACGCCGTCGATGGCGTCTCGCGCGTCGTAGACCTTGTTGTCATAATGCGTGCCCGCCGACGAGGCGAGATGACCTCCGGCCGAAAAACCCAACACGCCGATCCGGTTCGGTCGGATCTTCCACTGCCCGCATCGGCTCCGGACCGTGCGGATCGCGCGCTGCACGTCTTGGAGCGGGGCGGGGTGGCCGTAACCCTTGCCGCGATGCCGATAGCTCACGATGAAGCCGGCCACGCCGATGGAGTTGAGCCAGCGTCCGACCTGGTGTCCCTCGTGGTCCATGGCGAGGTGCCCATAGCCGCCGCCGGGACAGATGACGATGGCCGTGCCGGTCGCGGCCGCTCGGTCGGGCAGGTACATCGTCAGCGTCGGCTTGTCGGCCTCCTTGTCGCCCTTGGCCCCCGGCGCGCCGTCGGGCCAGAGCAGCTCGACCTTCGGCTCGGCGACCGCGAGGGGATTCGCTGCGCAGAGGAAACCGACCATCGCCAGGCCCATCACCATTGCTCGATTCATCGCTTCTCCTTTGCTCTGCATTGCCTGAACGGATGCGCACGGTGTGGGGCCGCGCCGAACACGTGTGCCACTGCTGTGCCAGCAGTGTCTCTCTTTTCACTCTCGCGGAGAACACGGCTGACAAAAGTCGTCCCGGTTAGACCGGAAGCCTCCGCACTATCGGGCGCGCGGCGACTTCCTGATTGAATTCGTGTCCCCCACCGCTGAAAGCGGTGGGGGACCCAACGGACCGGCCTGAGGCCCCGGCTTCGCAACGCCTCGCCGTGACAAGCCGCAAGGCCGCGGGAGGCCCGGCTTGGGTAAGGCTAACCCGCGGCGGATCGAGCCCTGCAGGGTTTTCAGGTCGTATGCCATTCAGAGCCGGCCTGTCCTCAGGCCGGTCGTTGCCCGAGCCCCGCAGGATCTTCGGATCGTACGCTATTCAGAGCCGGCCTGGCTGCCGCGGCGTAGCCTTGGCGAAGCCGGGCTTGTCACGGCGAAGTCCCGAGCCTGTCGAGGGACGGAGCCGGGTCCTCAGGCCGGTCGTTGCCCGAGCCGCTCGTGGTGAGCCAAGTCGAACTGCCGGATTCATCCGGCGCGGCCGCGCGGCATGA
>CAZKCX010000453.1:0-6214 GCA_964550865.1 uncultured Planctomycetales bacterium | reverse complement strand
ACGACGACGGGCGCACCGGTTCCCAGCACGAGCAGACCGTACTTGCGAACGTCGTTGAAGTCGAGCATGCAGTCGATCTCATCGGCCCGCAGGATGCCCATCGAGATCCCGCCGGGCAACACGCCCTGGAGCTCCTCGCCGTCGACCAGGCCTTGGGCGAAGTCCTCGCCGTAGATCAGGTCGCGGACGCTGATGTCCATGGCGGCCTCGAAGACGCCGGGGCGCTTGACCGGCCCGCTGACGGCGAACACCTTCGGGCCCTTGCTGCCGTCCGGACCGATGCTCAGAAACCAGTCGGCCCCCTCGCGGATGATGTGCGGCACGCAGCAGATCGTCTCCACGTTGTTGATGACCGTCGGCTTGCCGAACAGCCCCGCGACGGCGGGGAACGGCGGCTTGATCCGCGGCCACCCGCGCTTGCCCTCGATGGACTCGATCAGGCCCGTCTCCTCGCCGCACACGTACGCACCGGCGCCGCGATGGATGTAGATGTCCATCGTGAAGTCGGAGCCCATGATCTTCCGGCCGATCAGGTTCCCCTTGTACGCCTCGTCGATGGCCTTCTGCAGGATGTGGAACTGCTTGTGGAACTCCGCCCGCATGTAGACATAGGCGATGGTCGTCTTCGTCGCGTAGCCGCTGATGAGGATCCCCTCGATGAGCTGATGCGGATCCTCCTCGATCAGCGTGCGGTCCTTGAACGTCGGCGGCTCGGCCTCGTCGCTGTTGACGCAGAGATACGTGACCTCGCGATCGGGCGGCAAGAAACCCCACTTCACCCCGGCCGGAAAGCCGGCGCCGCCCCGGCCGCGAAGCTCGGCCCTTTTGACCTCCTCCGCGACGGCCTCCGGCCCCATCTCCAGGGCCCTGGCCAACGCCTGATACCCACCGCGCTCGCGATAGACATCGAGCGAGCGCGAATTCTCCACGCCGTAGTTCCGCGTCAGAATGGGTTCGAACTTCGCCATACGTCCTCAACCGTCCCGAAGGGCGTGCTGCCTCTCTGAGGAAACACCTTATGCCGCGTCATCCCATCTGGGTGGCCCACCTCTTCAGAGGTGGGGGACACGAATTCGACTGGGGATTCGCGCTCCCCTGGGCTTCTTCGGCTGTGCTCCGGAAGAGCAAAGCCATGGGCCACCCGCGTCTTGTGACCTACCCTCGATCTCCCTGCTCCATCCTCCTGCCCAATCGTCCTGCGCAGCGCTTAGCTCTCCGCGGGCTTCACGCCGTCGTAAAGATAGCTCCGCGGCACGTCGATCTTGTCGTTGTCCTCGTCGGCGAGGATCTTGGGGATATCCTCCGGCTTCACGCGCTCGTGCAGCTTTTCGTTGATGAGCATGCACGGGGCGTGATCGCATCCGGCCAGGCATTCCTCGGTCATCAGGCTGTACTTGCCGTCGGGCGTCGTCTCGTGCTCGTTGATGCCGAGCTCCTTCTTGAGCGCCTCCAGCACCTTGTCGCCGCCCATCATCTGGCACGTAATGCTCTGGCAGACCACGATCACCTTCTTGCCGCGGGCGTGCTCCCAGAAGTGCGTGTAGAACGACGCGGTATCGATCACGTCCGAGGGAGGGATCCCCAAGCACTCGGCCACTTCCTTCATGACCTGGAGCGACAGGTGCCCGGCCGTATCTTGCGCGATATGCAGCGCGGGGATCAGCGCGCCTCGCTTGTCCTCGTAGCGCGCGATCAAATCCTTGATCTTGTTCTTGGCCTCGGTCGGAAGCGCCGGCGGGGCGTCTTCCGGAATCGGGTCGGTCTGTCGGTCAATCGCTTTCCAGGCCATGCGTTCGTCTCTGTCGTCTGTCCTCTCGCCTGCTCGCCGCGCGACCAGGCCCCGGGTTACTTCTCTAACGGTCCAGCTCGCCGGCGATGATGTTCATGCTGCCCAACACCGCCACGATGTCGCTGATCTGGTGGCCCTCGATCATCTTGGGGAAGGCCTGATAGTTCATCAGACTCGGCGGGCGACACCGCGCGCGGTACGCGCAACGCCCGCCGTCGCTGGCGAGGTAGAACCCCAACTCGCCGTTGGCCGCCTCCATCGCCCCGTAGGCCTCGCCCACCGGGGGCGTGAAGCCGCGGTTCGTCATGATCATCTCGAAGTGATGGATCAGCCCCTCGATCGAGAAGTGGATCTCCTCCTTGTCCGGGATGTGCACCTTGTTGCGCGGTGAGGTATTCACCGGCCCGGACGGAATGTTGTCCACCAGCATCCTGACCATCTCGATGCTCTGCCGCATCTCGGCCAGCCGTACCACAAACCGGGCGTAGCAGTCTCCACCCCTGGCGATGGGAACCTTGAACGGCACGGGCGAGGAGCCCTTGCCGTCCCAGTCCTCGGCGAAGCACAGGTACGGCTCGTCCTTGCGGATATCGCGCTTGACCCCGCTGGCGCGTGCGGCCGGTCCGGTCAACGAAAAGTTGATCGCGTCGTCGTGGCTGATCACGCCCACGCCCTGGGTGCGCTCCATAAAGATGCGGTTCTTGCAGAGCAGGCCCTCGATCTCGTTGATGGCCTTCTCCAGGCGGGGCAAGCCCTCTTTGACCTTCTCGGGCCAGCCCTCCGGGATGTCGCGGAACAGCCCGCCCACCCGGCTGATGCTGACGGTGAACCGCGCCCCGCACGCCTCCTCGAACAGGTCGTAGATCACCTCGCGCTCGTTCAGGCCGTAGACCAAGGCCGTCATCGCGCCGAGGTCCAAGGCGGCCGCCCCGATGCACAGGAAGTGGTCCAGCACGCGGGCCAACTCCGCAAAGATCGTCCGCAGCACCTTGCACCGCGGTGTCAGGTCGATCCCGAACAGCGTCTCGCACGCATGGTGCCAGGCGAGGTTGTTGGCCGCCGGCGAAAGGTAGTTCATCCGGTCCGTCACGACCACGTACTGGTTGTAGTCCAGGTGCTCGCCGAGCTTCTCGAAACCGCAATGCAGATAGCCGATCTCCGGCACGCACGTGACGATCCGCTCGCCCTCCAGCTCCAGCCGGAGGTGGAGCGTCCCGTGCGTGGCCGGGTGCTGCGGACCGAAATTGAGGATCCAGCGATCCTCGCCGGTCTCGTCGCGAACCAACTGGGTTGGCTGGGGTTCAGCGGCCATCGGTTCCGTTTCTTCCCTCCGCCGAGCCTTCCGCCCGGCGATCCGCTTCTAAGCGGTCGTCCGCGTGTACACCGGATAGTCCACGCGCTCGCCACGCCCCTCCAACGGGTAGTCCTTCCGCAGCGGGTGGCTTCCGAAGCCCTCCCACGTCATGAGCCGCCGCAGGTCCGGGTGCCCCGTGAACTTGATCCCGAACAGGTCGTAGACCTCCCGCTCGGGCCAGTTCGCCCCATTCCAAATGCCGGTCACGCTGGGCACCTCGGGATCGGGATCGTTGACGAAACACTTGACCCACAGGCGGTGGTTTTGCTTCACCGACAGCAGCGAATACGTCACGCCGTAGCGGTCGGTCGCGTCGGGAAAATAGAGATAGTCCACGCACGTCACGTCCGCCATCATGTCGAACGCGCAATCCGGATCGTCATGCAGGAATCGCATGACCTCCTCGAGCCTGCCGGCCGGCACGCGAACGCAAATCTGCCCGCGGCGCTTATCGTCCGTGCTGACCAGCTCCGCCGGGGCGAAGTCGATATCGGCAAATTCCGCCTGGAGCCGCTTGACGGCGATCGGCCACTCGGGCCCGTTCGGCTGCTCGGCGTTGGCTTGCGGCGATTCCGTCACGATTCCCTCACACCGTCAACTTCAGGCCTTGCCGGTCGACGCTCCGGATCACGCCCTCTTGCTCGACGATCCGCTGGATGGCCATGATCCCTTCCAGCAGCTGCTCCGGCCTCGGCGGGCAGCCCGGCACGTACACATCGACGGGCACGAACTGGTCGATGCCCTGCACCACGGCATAGGTGTTGAATACCCCGCCGCTGCTCGCGCAGGCCCCCATCGAGATCACCCACTTGGGCTCACACATCTGCACGTAGATCCGCTGCAAGATGGGCATCAGCTTGATCGGCACGCGACCCGCACAGATCAAGACATCGCTCTGCCGCGGGGTGAAACGCATCGCCTCGGCCCCGAATCGCGCGACATCGAACCGGCTGGCCGCGACCGCCATCAGCTCGATGGCACAGCAGGCAGTCCCGAACGGCATGGGCCACAAAGAGTACTTCCGCGCCAGGTTGATGCCGTACTTCCGGATCAGCTGAACCATCCGGTCCAACCGCGTGGTGGCCACCACCGCCTCGCCCGCATGCGCGCCGGACTCAGACGAGCGAGCAGGAAAGCTCGCCGCCGCGCCCGGAGCGGTCTCGGGGTTGAGGTCGTTTAGTCCCATCGGAACGCACCCTTACGCCATGCGTACACGTAGCCCACCAGGAGAATGCCCAAGAAGATGCCCATCTCCGCCAAGAGAAACGTCTTGGAGATCCCGACCGCGTCGGCGCCCTCGCCACCGGCCTTGAACAGGAGCGGGGCGTACGGCCAGAGGAACACCACCTCCACGTCGAACAACAAGAAGAGCATGGCGACGAGGAAGAAGCGGACCTGAAAGCGCTTTCGGGCGTCGCCCGTCGGATCCACCCCGGATTCGTAGGGGATATGCTTCGTGCGACCGTACCGGCGGGGCCCCAGGAGGGCCGAGGCGACAATAATGAAGGCCGCCATCCCGGCTGCCACCAAGAGCAACACAAGGATCGGTCCGTAACCCGTAGCAGCCAAGAGCGCCTCGTTCATAAGACCAGTCGTACGACCTCCCTAGGGGTTACCTCCATGAACTTCCAACCGGTCGAAGGGCGCCGTGTCGCGCCGAACGGGAGTCTCAACTGTAGCGTCGTGTGGACAGCGGTCAAGCGAAAAAGCCCGGACTCGCCAAAACGAAAGGGAATTGCCTCATCCCCATCATAGCAACCCCCAACGAGAATTCCACAACCGCGCCGCGGTCCGTCCGCTACGACTGTGCGGCCTTCTTCCTCTCCGGGACGTATTCCTTCCGAATCCTCTCGCTCAGCGATGGGGCCGCCAAGAACTTGCGCGCCTTTTCGCTCTGCTTCAGGATGGCGTCGAAGAACGCCAGCCCGTACGCCTTGATGTACTGCTGGGCGTCGACGCTGTCCCAGTACGTGAACTCCGTCCCGTCAAAGCGCTTGCCCTTGCCCACGCCGTCGCCCTTCTCGGGGTCGATCCGGTGCATCTCGCTGAAGGTGTAGTGCCCCGCGTCCCTGAACTCCAGCAGCCACTTCTCCGCGGGCCACATCTTGAACACCTTCAAAAACATCTGGCTCTTATCCTTGCCGATCGTCATGTCCTGGTCGGCCACCATAAGCAGAATGGGCTGCCGGATGGTCAGCGTGCCCGGGGCGACGCCCGCCAGCGGCATGAGCGCGTCGATCCGCTGGTCCCGGGACGCGATCGTCGTCGTAATCCCGCCGAAGCTGTGGCCCGTGCAACCGATGTGCTCCAGGTCGATGCCTTGATGGAGGAAGCTCTTCGGCTCCTGATTCTGGCGGGTCATCTCGTCAATGAGGAACGAGATATCCTTGGGGCGGTCCTCCACCGCGGCAAGCGAGCCCTTGGCGTTGATGGTGACCACGCCCTCGGGCAGGGGGGCAACGGCCGCGTTGCCCGTGTGGTCGCAGGCCACCACGATATAGCCGTGACTGGCCAGGTGTTCGGTCAGAAAGATGCTCTGCATCCGGACGCCGCCGTTGCCGTGGCTGAAGACGATCAGGGGGAACCTTCCCGGCCGCTTCTTCGCATCCCGGACCGCAAGCGTCGCGCCGCGAAATCGCTCCTCGATCTCGTCGATCGAGATCTCGTCCGTGTAGCGCTCCAGCGCCGTGATCGCGTCGTCGAGCTTGTCCAAGAAGAACGATTTGAACGTAACCTTCGGCTTATCGCGGGCCGCGTCGACGGCCGGATACCAGATCTCCGTCACGAGTTGCCGCTTACGCTGGGTCGAGGCGTCCGTCCGCGACGCATCCACGAAGATGAAGGTTCGGCACCCGACCGGGAAGGGTCCGGGTGCATACCATGGCTCCGCCCGCTTCGGAGGTTTCGCCTGAACGGCCCCCGACAGAAGCGTCGCCAGGAGTAGGCCCACAAACCACGCCCCACCCGTTATCCCTCTGGAATGATGATCATGCATCGCGAGTGACCTTTCGCATCCGCCATGTACGTGGCTCCGTAGATGGTATCGGGCCGGGTGGTGAAGACGCTGATGA
>CAZKCX010000452.1:0-6214 GCA_964550865.1 uncultured Planctomycetales bacterium | reverse complement strand
CGGTGCGCTCAAGGCCAGCAAGGCCCACGCCTGCCGGATCGACCACAGCGACCATCCCGTCAACATCGGCCGCAACTCCGAGCATACCGATCGCCTCTTCAAGGGCGTGATCGAGAAGGTCCGCATCTGCAACCGGGCGATCTCCGCCGGCTCGCTCAACAGACCCGACGCCAGGCCGATGGCCTCGGCCGTTGCCTGGTTCGACTTCGCCAACGCCAAGACGACCCGGCAGCGAGGCGGCCAGGAGTTCTGGGCCTACGGCGGCGACTATGGCGACATCCCCAACGACGGGAACTTCTGTTGCAACGGCATCGTCCAACCTGATCGCAAGCCGAACCCGCACTTGCATGAGGTCAAGAAGGTCTATCAGTATGTGAACGTCCTGCCGGTCGATCTGGCCAAGGGCACTGTCCGCATCCGCAACAAGTATCAGTTCATCGACCTCGGCTTCCTCGCCGGGACGTGGGAGGTGACGGCCGACGGCAAGGTCCTCCAGCAAGGCAAACTGCCGAGCCTCTCGACCGCCGCGGGTAAGGAAGAAACGATCACCCTCCCCTACAAAAGGCCCAGGCTCGAGCCCGGCACCGAGTATTGGCTGAAGGTCACCTTCGCCCTGGCGGGCGACACGCCGTGGGCGTCGAAGGGCCACGTCCTCGCCTGGGATCAATACAAGCTGCCGTGGAAGTCCTCGGCCGCCCCGAAGCTCGACATCGCCAAGCTGCCCAAGGCCACGCTGGAGGAGACGAACGCCGCCTGCGTCGTGAGCGGCCCGAACTTCGAGGTGAAGATCGGCAAGGAGAGCGGCGCGATCGAGTCGTACCGTTACAAGGGCAAGGAGATGATCGCGGCCCCGCTCGTGCCGAACTTCTGGCGGCCGCCGATCGACAACGACCGCGGCAACGGCATGCCCCGCCGACTCGGCGTGTGGCGTCGCGCGGGTCAGAATCGCACCGTCGAGTCCGTGCGGGCACGGCAGGTCAGCCCACAGTCCGTCCGCATCGTCGCGAATGCGACGCTGCCTGCGGCCAAGAGCCCCTACCGGACGACCTACACCATCTACGGCAACGGCGACGTCGTCGTGGACGCGAGCTTCACGCCCGGCGGCAAGCTGCCGCTGCTGCCCAAGTTCGGCATGCAGATGGCCATGCCGGACGAGTTCAGTCAGATGGTCTGGTACGGCCGCGGCCCGCACGAGACGTACTGGGATCGCAAGACGTGCGGGGAGTTCGACGTGCACGCCGGCCCGGTCGCCGAGCAGATCCACAAGTACGTCCGCCCGCAGGAGACAGGCAACAAGACGGACACCCGTTGGGCCGCCTGGCGGAACGCCGACGGCGTGGGCCTGATGGCCGTCGCGATCGCACCCGTGGAGGACGACGTGGCGACGCTCTACGTCAGCGCGTGGCCGTTCTCGATGAGCGACCTCGAGGCCGCCACGCACATCCACGAGCTGCCCGAGCGCGACACGATCACGGTGAACATCGATTACCGGCAGATGGGCGTCGGCGGCGACAACAGTTGGGGCGCTCGAACGCATCCGCAGTACACGCTGCCGGCCAAGCCGTACAGCTACCGCTTCCGGCTATCGCCGATTCCAGGAAAGAGCGCGTCATTGCCGGCCCTGGCGAAGCGCGGTGTGGAGTGAGAAGAAGACTGGATCTCGGCATGTCCTCATCGATGACAAAGCGCATCCGCTAGACGACCACGTGGAGCCGTTCCTCACCGATCGTACGCGCAGCGTATTCCAGGACCGCCAGGATGTCCTCACGAGCAATCTCGTATTCGCTCATGACCTCGTCGTAAGACATGCCCCCCGCCAGCTTCCCCAGTACGAGGTCTACGGGCACGCGTGTACCGCGAACGACGGGTCGACCGGAACGGACGCTCTTGTCTACCGCGATGCGTTTAGGCAGTTCCATGCGGTTTCTCCAGGCCGCGGGGGTTGCTCAGCGATCAGTCTATTCTACCGAACAGAACAAGACGTCGGCAAACGAACCTGGGCGTGTCGGGTTGGGCCGTACATGCACGGAACTCAGGCAACGGGCGCGTTTCCGGCCAGCGAGGCCCGACTCGCTTGGCCTCCTCCATGGCCTCCCAGGCCTCGTGAAGCGAGTCCGGCGTGAAGCTCGTGCCACATTCCGGGCACGCGCCGCCGTCGGGGTGTCCCTGAAGGGAGTAGTGGCAATTCGGGCAGATGAGGAATCCCTTTTCTCGTGCGCCCTGGAGGAACCGCCTGCGATCGCGACGCTCCGCGATGTTCGTGAGGGGTATGGATCCGGCTGCCATCAGAGTCATCGCCAACCTCCACTGAGGATTAACTTGCTTCGCGGACAAACCCCAGAGCGCCGCGGCAAGCATCGCCCCCAAGAACACAATAGATGGAACTCTGCTGGGTGAAGGTATCCTTCTGAGCCGCTCCGCCGCAATCCGCAACGCCAAGATATCCGTATTCGTGCGCCTGAACCAAGGAGCAATCAGCGCCGCGAAGGAAATCGCACAATACAGGGCGAGGAGAGCCCACGTCGCGTAGAGGAGCGGCGTCATCGTTGATGTTAACCTTTGGTCATTGGAACGGATCCGCAGCGTCGCCGACGCGCGACACGAGTGCGGCTGGTCTGGAGCCGGAGAGCGAGCACAATCGGTGACCTGTCACTCCGTGTCGGCATGCCACGGCGCGAACGAGGCATGGTTACGTTTTCGGTCGCTTGGCCGGTATGCCTGTAAGCATGCCCTCGGCGCTGAGGTCCTCGTCAATGTCGGGCCAGTGGACACCGTGGCCGTCGCCAATGATCTCGTAGTTCGCGCGTTGCGCCGGCGTGGCATCGGATAGCCTCCAAGACCAAGCGAGCGGCACACTGATGACCCGGCCATCCACCAGTCGGGCGGTGATCAGATCGTCGGTGACAATCACCTCGGCGATTCGAGGATCGGCCTTAACCGCAGTGCTCATCCCAGGCCTCCGATATTCTTGCGAGGTGTTCGCGAATGCGGGATTGTATCACGTTCAGCTCTCTTGCCGAGAATCCATAATTGTGACTGAGAGTCACAGGCTCCAGCCAGAACTTGCACACGAAGCGTTCTCGCTGCACATGTACATGCTTCGGCTCGTTGCAGTCGAAGCTGTAGAAGAAGAAACGGTACGGACCAGAGATCCCTTTGACCGTTGGCATTCAGCTGCCTCGACTGGCAAGATGGAAGCAAGCTACCTACAACTGCATTCTGCCGAACCCAGCCCACAGAGTCAAACGGGCAATCTCCAACCCGTCACTCGGCCACCATCGCCACCAGAATGACGAAGATCGTTGCGTCGGCGAAGACATGGGCGACGATCGGCGCGACGATGCCCCCGGATCGCCAGCGGATCAGGCCGAGGAACAATCCGTACAGGCCGGCCATGCCCACGCCGATCCATCCGCGCGGAAAGCCGTGAATATGAGCCAGGCCGAACGAGACGGCCTGGAGCACGATGACCGCGGCAGCGAACGGGACGGCCCGGCTCAGCAGGTCCCACAAGATCCACCGCCAGACCGCCTCCTCCATCAGGGCGTTGACCACCGCGAAGACCAGACACGCCAGCGGGAGCATCCACGTCGGCAGCGGCGGGACCTGCGCCCGGATGTCACCGACGTCCGGTTTGACGATGCCGAACCACACCACCAGCGCCGCCGAGCTCACCACGACCGTCAGGATCGACAGAGCGACGGTGACGCGATCGAATCGCCCCCGAGGCGGCCACTCCAGCGATCGACGTAGCGGCGGCACGACTGCCACGATGATCGCATACGCACCCAGGGGAACCAGCATGTGCATCGGCCAGCTCCACCACGGGTTGAGACGCGCACTGACCAAGACCGCCGCGCAGAGCAGCGCAAGGCATCCGGCCGAGTACCCCGCGACCGCGATCGTGGCCAGCGCGACGACGACGCCCGCAACGGCCAGCGCGACGCCCCCCGACGCAGGCACCACCGGCGACACGCAGAAGAGGCCGAACACCGCCAGCAGGAGCAGCCGCCCAACGATGCCGCCCTCGGCGGTAGGATGATGCTCTGCTACGGTCTGTTCCTCAGAGAGACTCACGCCTGGCCCCTTGAGAACGATCTCGGAAACGTCTATGGCGGACAACACCTACGCCGGACGTGTGCCACTGCTGTGCCAGCAGTGCAGCGACGGATGAAGCTTATCCCCGCGCGAAACCATCACTTCGTCACGTCGATGCCTACTGCCTGCCGGGGGTCTCGACGACGATCTCGTAGACGTTCGTCGTCGCCAACAGGTACACCGGCTTCGTGCCCGGCCCGTTGGGTCGAAAGACGTATGGACCGGCCGAGCACGCCGAGACGTTCGGAATCCGCGCCAACCTCTTGCCGCGATTGTTGAGGATCAGCACGCCGAGCTCGCGCGGCGTCTTCAGCTCACGCGAGTACCGCGAGAGGATCTCCGGCACGCCGTCGCCGGTGATGTCGGCGAAGTCGCACGCCCCGCCTCGCTCCTCGTCCTGGTTGTAGACGTAGCACCACAGCTCCCGGCCGTTCATGTCCAGCAGCAGGATCGACCCGGCCCGCTTCTCACGCGGCGACTCCTGCTCGGTGTTCACGGCGATGGCCGGTCCGCCGTCGGGATGTCCCTGGGGATGATAGAGCGCCTCATAGCAGTTGTTGCCGCCGCGGCCGTTGGGCGTGACGTCGGCGGACCACATCACGCGGAGTCGATCGCCCGACGGGGACCAGCGGACGTAGTGCACCTGCCCGGGCGTGCGTCCGGTGGCGACAATCAACTCGTCGACACCGTCGCCGTTGTGATCGCACGTGTCGATGCGTTGGATCGTCTTGCGAATGGTCCGGTCCAATGCGATGGGATTGCCGTGCTGGTCGATCAGGTAGAGACCGGTCCCGTCGCCCCCGAAGCATACCTCACGCCCCTCGTGTTCCGTGAAGTCGCCGACGGCCGTGCCGCGGAAGTAGGCCTTCGTGCGAATGGTGGGCGTCTCGAGATACGACCACATCTTCTCGAGCTTGCCGGCCTTGGGGTTCCAGCGGAACGCATGCACGCCGGACGCCCCGCTCCGCGTGGTCAGCACGACCTCGTTGCCGCCGTCGTTGTCCAGATCGCCCGTCGTGGCGCACATGACCATGTCGCCGTCGGCGACCGGGTCGCGCCAGGAATCCACCAGCTCCAGCTTGGCGTTGTAGAACCCCTCGGTGCAGTCGTCGTAGCCGGTGGGGAAGCTCGCCGAGAAGCACGGCCCGTCCTTGGGCATGCCCTCGAGCAGGTAGCTGTTCGCGCTGCCCTTCCCGTCCGGACGCGGGTTCTCCAGCGTGCGTACGTACCGCATCGTGATCGTCGGCCGCCCGGCGCGGTCGCCCGTCTCTTCTGCGGCCGCCGGCGCGCCGGCGATCAGGAACGAGCCGGTCCACAGAACTGCAAGCCGCGCGGATGATTGCATCACGCCCTCCCTTCTGCGTCGAGTCGCCTTCGTTCGCCTGGACGCAGTATACCGCGCCGCGTTGCCTGCGCTTTCGTTCATCAGGCGACCATGCCACATAGCACGTCGCGCCCGCCCTACGAAACACCGCTTGCTGCGGTATAATGACGCGCTGCAATGAACAGGAGGTTTCCGATGATCCGTCAAGCCACGACAACGATCGCCCTAGTCTGTTTGATCGCCCTCTGCGGGGCCGCACGCGCGGCCGCCCCGAAGGCCGAGGCCAAGATCCCCCTCCCGGCCGAGCTCCAAAAGCAGGTTCAGGCGAGCATCGACCGTGGACTGAAGTACCTCGCGGCCACGCAAGGCCCGAAGGGCGGCTGGATGCTGCAACCGGGCCCGGCCATTACGGCCCTTGTGGGGCAATGCTTCGCCCAGGACGACGACTACGGCCCGACGCACCCGATCGTCCGCAGGGCGCTGGAGTGCGTGCTCAGCTACCAGCAGCCCGACGGCGGCCTCTACGACGCGACGGCCGGCCTGCGGAACTACAACACGAGCATCTGCTTGATGTTCCTGTCGTCGCTGCCGGGCGACAACGTCGAGGTCCGCCAGGCCAAGCAGAAGGCCGTCGAGTTCCTCAAGAAGCTCCAATGGGCCGAGCATCGGACCGACAGCAGCGGCAAGCGCATCACGCCGGACCATGCCTGGTACGGCGGGGCGGGGTACGGTCGGCACAAACGCCCCGATCTTTCCAACACGCAGATGATGATCGAGGCCCTGCATCAATCC
>CAZKCX010000451.1:3750-6218 GCA_964550865.1 uncultured Planctomycetales bacterium | reverse complement strand
GGTCTGGGCCCAAGCGACCGGCCCGAGCATCAGCGTGAGGAGCAGTCCCATCGTGCCGGTTCGTGTGCGTCGAATCATGGTAGGTCTCCTTTGCAGAGCGTGCGGCCGCGTGGCCGCCTGTTTCTCAATGACGCGCCTTCCTATCGTGTGTGAACGACGCTCGACGGCGGTTATTGCCCGGACGCGCTGGAATGTTGGCCCTTGGATCGCGTGATCCGCCGTGCTATACTGTTGCCTCCTTTCGAGAAAGCCAGGGAAGGCAGGTGGGAGCGTTTGGGTGGCGGGCGACCGCCCCATTCGGAGGATGGGTTTATGTCTAGACGAATCATCGCCGCCGTCCTGATCGTGTGCATGGTCGGCAACGCGAGCCTGGTGGGATGTGCGATCGGCGGCCTCGGTCTCGAGTTGGGGTTGGTGCTCGGCCAGTTCTTCGCCTCGATCGCTTTGCAGGAGGTCTTTGATGCCTTTCGGCAGGGCGTGGGCGGCGAGACGAGCACCAACGATTCCTCCGGAGGCGGCGGCTCGGCGGTGATCGACGATTGAATGCAGATGAGTGTTGGGCGCGGGGCGGCCGGCCGACTTGGCGCGCAGCCGCAGACAACCATAGAGCGGGCTCGAGTTCGGGGAGATCGTATCGATGCGGCATAACGTAACCATAGCGGTCTTGATCCTCTGCATCGTGGGCACCACGATGGCCACCGGATGTGACGGCGTTCTCGGGGTGGTTGGCGCGGAACTCGGATGGACGGCGCTCCAAGTCGGCGGTGCCCTGTTGCTCGATCAGTTCGTCGGGCCCGTGTTCGGCGATCCGGCCGGCGACTTGTTCACCGGCAGCGGCTCGGGTGATAATGGTGATGGTGGTGAGAATCCGGCGGCGGTAGACGACTAACCTTCCGGGTTGTGCCTAACTCGGGATGAGGCCACCCGCGGGCTCGGTAGCGCGGGGGGCTTGGATTGCGCGGACGTTCGCGCGTTGCCGTCGCCGCAGGAAAGGCTGGAGTCCGATGCAAGAGCACACGACGAGAATCATCTACAACGTATGGTCGCATTTCTACGACGCCCTGCTGACCAAGCTCGTGCAGCGGCGCCAGGAGCAGGCCATCGCCAAGATGGATCTCAACGAAGGCGAATGGCTGCTGGACATCGGCATCGGCACGGGATTGAGCTTGCCCCTCTATCCACGCGACCTTCACGTGGTCGGCCTGGACATCAGTGAGGGCATGCTGGGGCGCGCCCAGCGACGAATCCGTGAGCTGGACCTGTACCGCGCTCGCCTGACCCTCGCGGATGCCATGCGACTTCCCTATGAGGACAACAGCTTCGACCATATTCTCGTCAGCCACGTGATCACCGTGGTGAGCGACCCGATTCGCCTGATCGACGAGATTCGTCGCGTCGGCAAGCCGAACTGTCGGATCGTGGTGATCAATCACTTCCAGTCGGGCAATTCCATCATGGCCCTTTTGGAGAAGTGGCTGTGCCCCATCTGCCAGAAGATCGGCTGGCGGAGCGATCTTGCCCTCGAGGACCTGATGGTCCAGACCGGCTTGGACGTCGACTTCCGCTACAAGCTGGACTCGGTCGACCTGTGGGAGACCGTGTTCATCACCAACACCCCCGACGAGGAAGAAGAGGCGTCTGAGGAAGGGGCCGCCACGTCCGCCGCCTGACGAGCGGTCGTTTCTCGGCGCGTCCCATGCGTCGGGTCCCTCAACCGCATGACTATCGATCCGACCACGATGAGGATGCTGTACGTGCGCCACGTCGTCACGACCGCGACGGGCGCACTCGGGCCGGCTATCTCGATGGCGTTCGCGCGGTGGCTTGCGCGGGGCGTATTCGATCTCAACAGTCCCGTGCGACAACGGGCCGAGCGGAACGTCGATCTGGCGATGGGACCCGAGCTTTCCCGGGAGCGCCGAGAGGAGATCGTCCGCTCGATGTACGAGCATCTCGCGGCGTTTTGGGTGGAGGCCTTATTGGCCCGGCGGAAGCTCCGGCCGAGCTCGTGGCGCCACCGGGTCACTGTCGAGAACGAATCGCGACTTCGCGCCGCGGCCGAAGACCCGCGAGGCGTGCTCTTCACAACCGCATACTTCGGAAGCCCCGCGCTGTTGGCGTACGCCCTGGGGCAGATCTGTCGTCCGATCCATGTGGTCATCGATGAGGTGGAGCACCCCATTCTGCGTTCGTGGCAGTCCGAGCTGTACCGTCAGCCCAATATCGAGCCGATTCCCGTGCGGCTCGCCTTGCGTCGTCTGCCGACGGTTCTCGCCGGCGGAGGAAAGGTGTTGATCCTCGGCGAGCACGGCCGTCGGCGGGGCAGGGCGATCGAGGTACCGTATCTGGGGCGCGTCTGTCGTTGCTTTCCGACGGTCGCCGTTCTGGCCCGATGGTGCGATGTGCCCGTTTGGTGGGCGGTCGGGCGACGGATGGACTGGGACCAGCGGTTCATGGTTCAGGCGGGC
>CAZKCX010000451.1:0-3740 GCA_964550865.1 uncultured Planctomycetales bacterium | reverse complement strand
ACGTGGTGTTCAAGGAAGATGTCGACTTCTACTGGGCGCGGTCGCGGATCCTCGCACCGTGCCGGATACCACGGAGGCGGAAGCCACGATCACCGAGCGATATATGGCCGCGCTGGAGCGGGTCGTCCTTCGCTGGCCCGAGCAGTATTTCTGGTCTCGGGTCTGGGCGGGTTCGGCGCTGGATGCCGAGGCGGAGGTTTCCAAGGCCCATGGTCCCATCCTGGCGGGCTGACGCAGGCGTCCACGGGCCGCGTCGTCCTGTTGATAACGGTGCAGGCGCGCTTCCAACCGATTGATAGGTAAGAGGTTGACCGCTGCAATGACCGGGCGTTTCATTGACATCCGAGGGTGGGTTACTACAATGGGATGCTTGTACTGGCGGCGCGGCATCCGCCCATCGTTTGCCTGGGAACAGACGGGACGTCCCGACGTGAGAACCCATCATCACCGCTGGGTGTGTGCCCTCTGCGTATTGGCCGCGGGGGCGTCTTGGTGCGCGGGGGCACGGCTCGAGCCGACGACGGCCCCCTATGAGCCGGACGACCCGATGCGCCCGCTGCTGCCGACGGGCGTAAGCGACTTTGATATTGAGCTCTGCGCGAAGCTCGCCTACACCTTCGAGGACGACGGTGTCGATGTCGTGCTGCTCCGCGGGGACTTTCGTCTCTACGTCGGTCGCCGCCAGCTGCGGGCCGACGAGGCCGTCATCTGGTTTCGGGAGCGAACGTATCGGGGACGCCCCTTCCGCTGTCTGGATTGCTTCCTCTGGCAAAACGCCTCGATTCACGAGCCGATGGGCACGATCACGAGCGGGCCTGTCTTCCTGGTGACGGTCCAGACGTTCGGCAAGGTCAATCTGAACGCGGACGCCACGAGCCTGGAGTCGCAGCTGGAATCGCCCCTGTATCAGCAGGCGGTCGACACGCGGAAGCTCGTAGAGGCGCGAGAGGCGGCATTGGCCGAGGTCGCGCCGGACCAGGTGGAGCCCCCCCCGTCGCCGGGAGAGGAATCGAGTCCCGTACTTGTGAAGTCCGCCGACGGACAATTCACCCTACCTCGGTTGGAGAAGGGTCCGAAACGAATCAACTACCGCGGCAAGGAGCTCAGGGCGAACCTTAAGCAGGGAATCGTCACGGTGATCGGTGACGTCTACGTCAGCCAGCAGCAGGGCGAAGGCCCCGCGGCGCTCACGGAGATTCACGCCGATGCCGCCGTCCTGTTTCTGGCAGAGGGGGCCGATCAGGACTCTGCCTTGGCGCTGGAGGGTCTTGGCGGAGGCAAACCGGAGACGGACGACGCGTTGGGCCCCGGCGAGGACCGGATCAAGCTCGAGGAGGCCGACCGCGACGACGGATTGTTCCAGCAGGCCCCCAAGACGGAGGCCGAGCGCGTCGCGACGATGGTCAAGGGCGCGTATCTCGAAGGCGACGTCGTGCTGACGCGCGGCAATCGCATGATCCGGGCCGGCGAGCTGTACTATGACTTCGAGAACAACCGGGCGTTGATCTTGGATGCGGTCATGCGGGCGGAGGTGCCGGAGCGCGGGGTGCCGATCTACGTTCGGGCCAATCAGGTCCGCCAGCTCTCGAGCACGGAATACGCCGCGAATCAGGCCAAGATGACGAGCAGCGAATTCCACACACCGCACTATCACATCGGCGCCGAGCGGGTCTACCTGCGAGACCGCACCGCGCGGGACGCGACGGGAGAGATCGTCGGCCTGGCGGCCGGAACCTACGAGACGTACGACAGCACGTTCAATATCGGCGGCGTGCCGGTGGCGTACTGGCCGTACAGCAAGGGCGACTTCAAGCTCACGGAGACCGCCCTGCGAAGCGTCCGCATGGGATACAGCGACGACTTCGGCGCGACCTTCGAGACCAAGTGGTACATGTACAACCTGCTCGGGATGGAGCAGCCGCAGGGCTACGACGCCTGGCTGAACTTGGACTACTACACGGACCGCGGTCCGGGCGTGGGCATCAACATCGACTACGAGCGGGACGACTACTACGGCCTGTTCCGAAGCTACTACATCTACGACAAGGGTGAGGACGATCTGGGGCCCTTCCGGGACGGCGAGCCGGATACCGAGCACCGCGGTCGCATGACGTGGCGGCATCGGCAGTACCTGCCGAAGGACTGGGAGCTCACGCTCGAGGCGAGCTACATCAGCGACCCCGGCTTCCTGGAGGAGTACGAGCAGGACGAGTTCTTCGAGGGCAAGGAGCAGGAGACGCTCATCTACGCGAAGAAACAGCGCGACCACTGGGCGTTCACGGCGCTGACACAGTGGCGGGTGCTGGACTTCTTGACGCAGACCGAGCACCTGCCGGACGTCGGCTTCCACCTGATCGGACAGGACATCGGCGGTATCGCGACGGTGTTCAGCGAGTCGCACGCGGGGGTGTTGCGCTACAAGCCGGACAACCGTCGGCTGTTCGACAAGAATCGGTTCTTCGACAACACCGAGCAGAGCGACATGACGCCGCGCGTCGACGAGCGGGGGGAGATCAACGTGCCTCTCGCGCTGGGGCCCATCAAGGTCGTGCCGTTCTCGACGCTCCGCGGGGGCTACTACGACAACGGCCCGACGGACCTGGGGCACATCTGGCGCGGCTACGCCAACTACGGGGCCAAGGCGAGTTCGTACCTCTCGCGGGTCTACCCGGACGTGCAGAGCCGTCTGCTCGACATCAACGGGATCAAGCACGTGATCAAGCCGGACGTGGCCTTCTGGTTCGCGCACCAGAATGTCTCGAGCATGGATCTCCACCCGTTCGACGAGGGCATCGAGACCGTCGACGACTTCGACGGCGTGACCGTCGGGCTGCGGCAGCGCTGGCAGACGAAACGGGGCGGGCCCGGGCAGTGGCGGACCGTGGATCTGCTGACGTTCGACCTCGAGCTCGGGGCCTTCCAGGACAGTCGGGACGGCGAGTACACGCACGGCGATGTGTTCATGGGTCGGCCGGAGAATTCGATCACGGCGAACTTCCTCAACGGCAACCTGAAGTACATGTTGAGCGACTCGACCGCGTTTCTGTGGGACTTCAACTGGGACCTCGACGACGGCGAGATGGACGTGACGAACATCTCGATCGCGGTGGAGCGTCTCCCGCGGCTGAGCTACTTCTTCGGGTGGCGGTATATCCGCGAGACGGACAGCAACCTGCTCGGCCTGGGGACGAACTATCGCCTGAACGAAAAGCACACGCTCGCCTTCCGAGGCTACTTCGACATCGAGGAAGGCAGAACCGCCGAATGGGCCCTGACCTTCATCCGTCGATTGCCCCGCTGGTACGTCGGGCTGAGCGTCGGCTACGACGGTGTGAAGCAGGACTGGTCGGCCACCATCTCCGCATGGCCCGAGGGCCTGCCGGAGGCCACCGTCGGCTCCCGGCGGTTCACCGGATTGGCGCGGAGCACCGGCATCCGTTCGCAGAAGGCGAAGGGGTCGCTCCCGCCGGCGACTCCGACGCCCCCTGTCGAGGTCGAGTGATCCGGATTTCGATTCGCAACCTTTTCCGAAGGAAGAGCGTCTCGCGACCCCCACGGGCGGTCGACTTGTCTTGCCCGGGGAAATCCGCAAAATGTGAGGCCTGATGCGTTCGCGGCGCCGTTCGGAGGGGCGAACGGCGAGCAGACGGTGCGGACGAAGACGAGACGAGGCAATCCGATTCTCCCTTGGCAGGAAGAAATGAGGACGATCATGAAACGAAGTGGAATGATGAGTGTCG
>CAZKCX010000450.1:0-6224 GCA_964550865.1 uncultured Planctomycetales bacterium | reverse complement strand
TCCGCTGTATGAGCTGACGCCGGACCTGGTCGGGACGCTGCGAGACTGGATTTGTATCCTCGTGGGCTTCGGCACACTCGCCGTGGCGTTCGCGTTGCGGAGACGGTTTCGCGGGCCGCTGATCGCGTGGTGTTGCTATTTCGTCATGCTTCTGCCGACGCTCGGGTTGATCCAGGTGGGGGTTCAGAGGGCGGCGGATCGCTACAGCTATCTCCCGAGCTTGAGTATCGGCGTGCTGGTCGCGGGTGTCGTGCTGTACCTGTGGCGCAAGGGAGAGGCAGAGGAGGCGGGTGAGGCAGTGCTTCGCGCGCCCGCGGTGATCGTCATTGCCCTTGTCGCGGTCTTGAGCCCCTTGACGTGGAGGCAGTGTGACTTTTGGGAGAACGAGGTTGCGCTCTGGTGGCGCGTCGTGGACGTGGAGAAGTACTCTTCCGCCGTGGGGTTCTTCAATCTGGCCACCGCCTTGCAGCGACAAGGACCACTCGGCGGCGACAAGGCCAGACATCTGGAAGGGGTCATTCAAGCCTATCGGACTGCGGTTCGCCTCCGTCCGGATTTCTTACAGGCGCTTCAGAATCTGGGCAACACGCTGACGATGGCGGGCCGACACGATGAAGCCATCCAGACCTACCAGAAGGTGTTGGAGCAGGATCCGCTTCGACCCGACATTTTGGCGAACATGACGTTGGCGGCGATGGGAAAGGGAGACTTCGAGCAGGCGTTGGCCTACGCCAAGAAGGCGACCGAAATCGATCCGAACCACGCACCGGCGCAAAACGTCCTCGGTCTTGTGCTGGCGCACGAGGGGAAGATCGACGAAGCCATTGAAGCCTACCAGCGGGCGATCGCCGCCGACCCGAAGCACGTTCACGCGATCGAGAACCTATTCGGCATTCTCATGGCTCAGGCGCGATATGGCGAGGCGGTGGACCTGCTGCGGGACGCGATGCGCAACATTCCAGACGACTTCGAGCTCGCCAACAACCTGGCGTACATCCTCGCGACTTGCCCAAGGGACGACGTGCGCAACGGGCCGGAGGCGGTGGAGATCGCCCTTCGCGTGTGCAGGCACAGCGAGTACAAAGAAGTGAAGCATCTGGACACCCTGGCGGCCGCCTACGCAAGAGTAGGGGAGTTCGAAAAGGCCGTTCAGACCCTCCAGCAGGCCATCGATCTGATTTCCGCCGTCAATCCGGAACACGCCGCCCGACTCTCCGCCCGGCAGCAGAAGTATGCCAACGGCCAGCCGCTGACGCGGGTGGCGTACTGAGGCGGGGGCTCGTCGCCTCGATTGCGTTGGATCGGAAGTCTTCGTCGGCGGACGGCATCCGAGGTGCGATGGCTCTTGGCTACGGCATGAACTCCAGCTTATTTCTCACCTGTTTGGCGTTTTCGGAGGCCTGGGTGTCCTGCGGATTACAGCGGTGCGCGCTTGCATAGAAGGTGGAGGCCTTCTTGTACGAATTCCTGGCCTTCTCGCTGTCCCCTCGCTTCTCATGCTCCCGTGCCTGGAGGACGTGCACGTCGCCCAGCTTGTGCAGGGCGGCGCATAGCCCGGGCTCGAGCTCCAAGGCACGCTGGAGCGAGTCCATCGCGTCCGGCAGGCGATCGGTCTGAGTCATCAGCGTGGAGCCGAGGTTGTAGTGTGCCGCCGCCAGGTTGGGGTTGATGTCCAGGGCCTCCCGGTAATAGGGCAAAGCCTCCAACGGCTTGCCCATGTCGGCATAGACCGAGCCGAGGTTGTTGTGGACCTTGGCGGAATACGGGTTCAGCTCCTTGGCGTGTTGGAGCATCTCCAACGCTTCGTCGTAGTGCTTCTGCTTGCGATATTCCGTGCCCAACCCGCCATAGGCATTCCAGGAGTCAGGATCTACGGTGAGCACGTGCTTCCAGAGGGTAACGGTGTCTCGCCACACCTGGGTCTGCTGGTACGTCAAGACGGCGAGGGCAAGGACGATGCCCGTTGCCACCGCACTGATTCCCCTACCGGCGGCCGACCCGACGCGGAGCCAGCAATACGCCACCAGGCCGCCGATCAGCAAGCCCCACGTTGTTCCGGCGAGGTACGTGTAACGGTCCGCGGCGATTTGCACCCCGGCCTGGAAGGGGATCACGACCGGCAGCAAGAAGACCAGGTATGCGATCCACAGCGCCAATCCCGCGGGCCAGGCCTCGCGGAACCGTATGAAGAGCGCGGTGAGGGCAACGAGCACCGCGGCGCCGAGGAGATAGGGCCAAGCCAAGGGGCTGAAACTTACCGGCCATTCGTAGAGGGGGCTCAGGGACAGCGGAACGAAGGTCTTGTACAAGTAAAAGGCCGGGTTGTACAAGGCGGCCGCGATGCGATCGACGACGCCGCGCTCGCTCAGGCCGACCAGGGCTTCGGCCGCCATTTGGCCTCGAACGGCCTGGATGCCCACGAGGATGGAGATGATGAGGAAGGGAAGCTTCTCGATCCACACCTCGCGCCTTTCCCTGAAGAACCAATTGCGAACGCCTCCGGAGATCCGCCGCAAGGGATAGAAATCCAAGATCAGCAAGATGACGGGGAAGACGACCGTCGTCGCCTTGCTGAGCGACGCTGCGACGAACAACAAGAAGGCCGCACCGAGCGAGCCGCTGTGGTTGGAGTCTTCCTCCGGGCTCCGCGCCCGAAGATAGGACAAGAGAGCCAGGAAGAAGAAGAGCCCGCTCAAGACGTCTCGCCGTTCGGTGGCCCAGGCCACGGATTCCACGCGGAGCGGATGCACGGCGTAGAGGAGCGTGGCCGCGCACGCGGCGATCTCGAAACCGAACGAGGAGCCCACCTTGCTGCGGAACACCGCGGCGATCAGTCGCCTGGCGACGAAGAAGAAGACCAGCACCCCGGCTACATGCAGGATGAGGTTCGTCAGATGATAGCCCGTGGCGTTCAGTCCCCAGAGTCGGTAATCCAGGATGAGCGTCAGCCAGCTCAAGGGCTGATACGGTCCTTGGTGGGTCGTGCGAAACGCCCACTTGATGCTGTGGAAGAGCGGCCCTTGGAGATGCGGGTTCTTGGTGATGTTGACGTCATCATCCCAGTTGACGAAGCCATTCTGAAACGTGGGCAGGAAGGCCACAATAGTGACCGCCGCGATCACAAGGGCGAGAAAGACGGCCGCCGCGCTCCGTTGGGTGGCAGGCTGTCCCTGGTTCGGCTCAGGCCTGTCGCCCCCGGAGTCCTGTGGCTTATCCGCAGGTACGTCAACGCCTTCCTGCGTTTCAGATGACGACATTGCATCCGGCTCGGAGGTCATGCTTGTTCCCTACGCTCGAGAGGTCCCCGTCTTCTGTGTACCTATCGTCCATGGGGGCAGTTTGGGTCCACCCCGGGACCATCATACTGGAATGGGTAGTTCCTTGCCCACTGCCTTTTTGGCGGGCGCGGGCAAGAGAAGTTGTGCTCCGGTGTGGATTCTATCCATGACTCTGGCTTGAAAGCGGCTGCGCTCCTGGCCTATGGTACAGGGGTACGTAAGGGCGAGATCGAAGAAAGGTGTTCCCGGTGGCCGCCTACACCTGGTATCGAAAGGGACTGCGTTTCGCCTGCACCCAGTGTGGTGCGTGCTGCACGGGGGAACCGGGATACGTGTGGGTCACCAAGCAAGAGCATCGAGAGGTTGCCCTTGCCTTGGGCTACCGGACCGGCAAGCTGCCTCGAAAGTACATCCGGCGGGTCGGCTTCCGGTACAGCCTCACCGAGAAGCCCAACGGGGATTGCGTCTTCCTTGAGCGCAAGGGTGACAAGGTCGTCTGTCAAATCTACGAGCACCGCCCCAAGCAGTGCCGGACCTGGCCTTTCTGGCGGATAAACCTGAAATCCCCTGAGCACTGGGCGGCGGCCGCGGGCTCCTGCCCCGGCATGGGGAAGGGTTCGCTGTACACCCCGGATCAGATCGAGGAGCTCCTCGAGCGGAACGGCTGGTAATGGGCCACAATTCCCTGCGACTTCCCGTGGACATCATCCGTGCGCGGTCTCGAGACGAGGCCTTGCTGCGCCGGGTGGCAGATCTGTACGCGGAGCTGGACGGCGAGAATCAAAAGCTTGGGGTTTCGTGCAGCCGATGTGGGGCGTGCTGTGACTTCGCGTCGTATGGACACCGGCTCTTCGTGACCCCGATCGAGTTGAGTTATCTTTGGGCTCATGTGGACCGCATCCCACCTGTTACCGGTCCTCCTATAGTAAAGTGCCCGTATCTGGTCGCCGAGAGGTGTTCAATCCACGCGGTCCGATTGTTAGGTTGCCGCATCTTTCATTGCGAATTTGAGAAAGATGGTAGGTTGGCACAGTGCTACGAGTTCTGGCATCGAAGGCTCGTAGAGTTGCACAGAGCGAGTTCCCTGCCATACCTCTATGTCGAGTGGGGGATATCCCTGCATCAGCTAGGTGCCTCCTAGGTATATTGAGAAAGCGCTAGCTTTGTGTTAAGATTCGATGAATTAGGCTTGATCGTAGCGCTAGGCGGTTATACTGGAGGGTAGTGGGACAAACCAGGTTTGGGTTGTGCCGTCCAAGTTCAGGGTTGGACGGTGACCCAATCGGTCGGTGAAACAAGCGGGGTTGGGAGTACAGGTGGGAGGCATGTCTTGACCAAGAAAGAGATCGCCAAGAAGATCGCGTCCGAGCATGGTATCGACCAAGTGGTTGCGAAGCGCGCGGTGCAAGAAGTCTTCGACTCGATCGTCGATTCGCTGTTGAGGACTGGCCGAATGGAGCTGCGCAACTTCGGTGTGTTCGAGGTGAAGCGTCGCGCGCCTCGCGTGGCCCGAAATCCGAGAACCAACGAGCAAGTCAGCGTTCCGGCAAAGACGGTGGTGGCGTTCCAGCCGGGCAAGAGACTCGCCGAGCTCGTCTCGAAACTGGATGGGCCGGAGGGCGCTCGCGTTTCCGACGAGGCGCAGCCATCGCATTCGGCGTCCGAATCGGCCGCGAGCGGGTTGACCACGGCTCCTCCGGGGGCGCCGGCTTAGTACTGCATTTCAGAAGTATCGCGACGATATGCCCGAGTCGCTTGTGGTGAGCTGCGTCGAGCCGCCGGATTCATCCGGCGCGGCCGCGCGGCATGAATGCCGCGGCTCGAGCAGCAACCGTGGCACGCATGAACACTGCCATAGTCGCACCACGTGTGAAACACGTTACCAGAGCGGTCTGCGCGGCGTTCTTTCCCCACGAATCGCTCCAGAAGATCAAGCCCTTTTGCCGAAATAGCTCTAGGAGCGGGGTCATTACGCCCCGGCAGACCCTCCGACGGCGTTGACGGTCCGGACGCCGGGCGAGAGGAGGACCGTGCGCCGGTCTCTCCGGAGGCCGCGTGCCGAAACGGACACCCGTAACCGGATCGAAGAACCGGGGTGATAGTCATGAGAAGTCTTGTCTGGATCGGATGCCTCGCGCTAGCCGTCGTTTTCACGTTCGGCGCACTCTCCGGATGCTCGCTGACGCAGACCGCCAGCGAGCACCAACATGTGTACGACCGTTGCGTATACCATGACGTGCTGCTGATCCCAGACGATGTGGACACGTTCTTCATGCTGGACCGTCCCACTCGTCTTAGCCGTTGGTTGACGAACTACTGAGGATCGGGAATCTCGCACCCGGCTTCGACGAAGAAGTTCGCCCGTTTGAGCCTTCAAACGATCACGCAGTCCCACGCCGCGATCGCCATGATCAAGGTTTCTCTCTTGAGGACGCGGCCTCCAGTGCCGAGGCGAGACCTTGCGCCCCCACCCACTTTCCGAGCCCATCGTTGACATCGCAAGCCACGGTACGTATAAGGAAGCCCTTTGGGTCACGCCGGAAGACCTGCATCTAGAATCAAGGGCATTGATGGCATACCGCTGACGTTTCTGCTCATCGCTAAGGAGACTCGCTCGATGGCCAAGACCAAGTATGTGTACTTCTTCGGCGGCGGGAAGGCCGAAGGAAGGGCCGATATGAAGGAACTGCTTGGAGGGAAAGGGGCTAACCTCGCCGAGATGACCAACATCGGCCTGCCCGTACCGCCAGGCTTCACCCTCTCCACCGAGGCTTGCCGGCATTACAGCCAGACCGGCGACTGGCCGAAGGGAATGAACGAGGAGATCGACAGGAACATCGCCAAGCTCGAGAAGCTGATGGGCAAGGAGCTCGGCGGATCGGAGAATCCCCTCCTCGTCTCGGTCCGATCCGGCGCGGCAGTCTCCATGCCGGGTATGATGGACAC
>CAZKCX010000449.1:0-6240 GCA_964550865.1 uncultured Planctomycetales bacterium | reverse complement strand
CGCCCGGCCCGCCGCTCGACGTCGACGCACAGCCGAAGAGCAGCGTCATCGCCAGGAGTCCGCAGCCCATCGCCACGAAGCCGGCTCCGTGTTGCCACGCCATGCCAAGGCCTCCGTCGTGGGTTCGTTTCACGAAGCGGCCATGGTACACGCGCTCCGTCGCCATGACCATACCGCGCCCGTAGCATGGGCATCTTGCCCATGATCTGACGTGCCTCGCCCATCGTGGCGGTGATTTCCCGTGGTGATCCCGGCTTTGCACCGCGTCGTCCTGCGAAGCTTGTCCACGAACTCGCGGGCGGGCTTGTCACGCCTGCGTGCCGAGCTTATCGAAGTACCAAGCGCAGCGGAGCCGGAACGCCCGTGCTACGATGGCACCGGCATCCTGGCCGTGCGTCCAGGAGAGCCCTGAGTGCGCTGGTCGCACCACAAAAGGGGCGGAGGACGAGGACGAATGCTCGAGCACACGACGACGCGCCGCCGCATGATCCCATGGCTTCTACTGCTGCCCGTGTTGTCCGCCCAGGCCGCCGGCGCGCTGGAGTTCCCCGGACCGGTACTCGGGCGCGCTTCGGTAACGCGGAGCGATAGCAAACGACTGCGCCTCCGCAACAACGTCCTCGAGGCTGTCTGGACGTTCGCTGACGGCCACCCTCGTCTGGAACACGTCGTCAACCGTATGACCGACGAGCGAATCGTCGGGAGTCCGGGTGGTCAACTCGTGGTCGTCCTCGCGGGCGGAAAGCGGATCGATCCTTCGAGCTGGCAGATCGTCGGTGAGCCGAGCATCGAGTCCATACCCGCGCAACCGGACGCCGTGCGGCGATCTCTCCGCTCCTCCGGAAAGCAGGTCACACTGAAGTGTGTGTGCCCCGTAACGAATCTCCGCATCGAGTGGCAGGTGGTCCTGCGTGACGGCTCCAACTACGTCCGGCAGCACGTCTCACTTCGGCCCGCGGCGGGCACCTGCGAGGTCGAGCACATCCAACTGCTGGAGCTTCGGGCTCCCAAAGCGCGGACCGTCGGGACCGTCGAGGGCTCACCCGTCGTGGCCGGATCCATCTTCGCCGGCTGCGAGAGCCCGATCGCTCTGCATACGATCGAGAACGGACGCGCCATGTGCGCGGTACCGCTCTACACGCCCGCGACCCCGGATCGGCCGCTGCGGCGGTCGGCCGTCATCGGCGTCGTTCCGCCCGGCCAGCTCCGGCGTGGGTTTCTCTACTACGTCGAGCGCGAGCGGCCACGGCCGTACCGACTCTGCGTTCACTACAACTCGTGGTACGACATCGCCTGGAAAGACCGAAAGATGAGCGAGCCCCAATGCCTCGAGCGGATCGACACGTTCGGCCGGGAGCTCTTTGCAAAGCGAGGTGCCGGGCTCGACGCCTTCGTCTTCGACGACGGCTGGGACGACAACCAGACGCTCTGGGGGTTCCACGAGGGGTTTCCGCGCGGCTTCACCCGGATGGCCCGTGCCGCGGCGAAGTATCGCTCGATGCTCGGCGTGTGGCTGTCTCCCTGGGGGGGCTACAGCGTCGCGAAGAAGGAACGGCTCACGTACGGCGCGACCCAGGGCTTTGAGACGAACCGTCGCGGCTTCTCGCTGGCCGGGCCGAAGTACTACAAGCGCTTTCGCGACGTATGCCTTGACATGATTCGCAAGCAGGGCGTCGGCTACTTCAAGTTCGACGGCGTCGGCGGCGGCAGCGACACCGGCGGTGCGGGCCACGAGTTCGGTCCGGACATCGAGGCATTGCTTCGCCTGCTCTCCGACCTCCGCGCGGCGAAGCCCGATGTCTTCCTCAACGTGACGGCCGGCACGTGGCCGTCGCCGTTCTGGCTCCGGCATAGCGATGCCGTCTGGCGAGGCGGCCGCGATGCCTCGCACAAGGGGCCAGGCTCGATGCGGCAGCGCTGGCTGACCTATCGGGACGCTCTTGCCCGGCAGATCGCCACGCAGCGCGGGCCGCTCTTCCCGCTGAACTCGCTCAAGTCGCAGGGGCTCTGCCTCGGCCAGCTGGGCGGGAACTATGCCAAGCTCGGCACCGACCCCAAAGACATCATCGACGAAATCCGCATGATGTTCCTGGCCGGTACGCAGCAGGCGGACCTCTTCGTCACGCCCGCCAAGATGACGCCGGCGCTCTGGGACGCCCTGGCCGACGCGATCCGATGGTCCCGCGAGAACCGCGACGTGCTCATCGACGTGCACTGGATCGGCGGCGATCCCGCCCAGGCCGAGGTCTACGGCTACGCCTCGTGGTCGCCGCGCAAGGGCATCGTCGGGCTCCGCAACCCTTTGGAGGCATCGGCCGCGTACGAGCTCGATCTTCGGCGAGCGCTCCAACTCCCCCCGAATGCCCCGAAGCGCTATACCCTTCAATGCAAGTGGGCGGGCGATGCGAATCGTTCCGACGTTACGGTCGAGGTCGGCAAGCCGATTCGAATCAAACTCGCACCGTTCGAGATTGTCGTCTTCGAGGCTACGCCGGCCAAGACGACAGAAAGGGATTCCCAATGACAAGCGTACTTCGGCCTTCGGCGATCCTCGCCTTCGTTCTCGTGGTGTTCCTCGCTCGCTCTCAAGCGACGGCTGAGGCCCGCGCAAACGACTTCTCGCCGCCGACTGCGTCGCACCTTCAGCTCTGGCTCCGAGCCGATACCGGCGTCGAGCGAACCGGCAAGACGGTCACCGCCTGGCGCGACCGGTCGGGCAAGGGCAACCACGCGAGGGCGTCCGGCAAACACGCCCCCACCTTCGATACGAGCGGCATTCGAAACGGACCGGCCGTTGCCTTCGACGGCGTCGACGATCACATGACGATCGCGCATCGCCCCCAACTGAACGCCGACGCGGGGCTCACCGTCTTCTGCGTCTTCCGGTATCTGGACGGATTTCGCATCCTCCAGAAGAAGGACCGACAGCACGGCCAGAGCCAGGACAGTTGGTTCCTCAGTCCGGGCGCGGGCCTGGGCGTGGCGGGACGCTACTCGAGAAGCCGCTACTTCCCTCGCCGTCCCGTCCTCCTGCAATCCAACGTGTACGATCCTCCATCCGCAACGCTTCGCGTCTTCAGCAACGGCCACCCGGCGGCCTCGCTCGAGGGCGTCCCCCAGGCCAAGCCCAATACGGACCCGCTCTATCTCGGCAAGCGAAACCATCCCGAGGCCACCCAGGGCCATCTGCGAGGCCTCATCGCCGAGCTGCTGGTCTACAACACCGCCCTGTCCGATGCCGACCGCGAGCAGGTCGAGAACGCACTGCGAAGGAAGTACCGCATCATCCGCTACGGCCACGAGACGCTCCGTGTCTCGCGCGTCATCCCCGGCAACCGCCGGGTCAGCGTGGAGTGGCGCCCGCCCGAAGGCGTGGAGGATGCGGCGTCGCTCCGCTACGTCGCCGAGATCAAGCATCGTCACGCGCCGTGGGAGCAAGCCGTCCGCCAGGAGCTGTCCGCGTCGGCCCGAATCGCTACCTTTACGGACCTGCACAACCACACGGACTACGCCCTTCGTGTATTCGCTTCGAGCGTCCGAACGCGGAAACGAATCGCCGAAAGCGCCGAACGGCTCGTCAGCCCCGCCCCCGTGCCGGGCGTCGTGATCGACTATGTCCACAAGGACGAGACGTTCTACCTGCACAAGGGCGTCTACATCGGCAGCCCGTCGATCGCCCGGTTGCCCGACGGGCGCTTCGTGGCCAGCCATGACCTGTTTGGCTGCGGGTCGCATGACTTCTCTCGGATCTTCCGCTCCGCCGACGGCGGCCGCACCTGGCGCCACACCTCGGATATCGACGGTTGCTTCTGGGGCAAGCTCTTCGTCCATCGCCAGAGGCTGTACATGCTGGCATGCAGCCGACGCTTCGGCGATATCGTCATTCGCCATTCCCCCGACGGCGGCGAGACGTGGACCAAGCCCGCTACCATCCTCAAGGGCCTCTGCCACAAGGCCCCCGTTCCGCTGACGATCCATCGCGGACGGCTCTGGACGTGCGTGGAGTACAAGGATCCCAAGTTCCGGGCGATGGTCATCTCGGCGCGCGTCGAGGCGGACCTGATGCAGCCGGCGAACTGGACCGTCAGCGAGCCGCTCCGCTACGACCCGAACTGGGCGCCGAAGGGGTGGAAGCCCAAAGGCGGGCATATCAGCGAGGGCAACGCCGTCGTGGACCCGCAGGGCAACCTGCTCAACGTGCTTCGCTACAACCCGCCACCCCACTACGGGAAGGTCGTCGTGCTGGACATCGCGGAAGACGGCCGTTCGCTCTCGTTCAACCGGACGATGGACTTCATGGGCGGCCTGACCAAGTTCACGATCCGGCGGCATCCGGAGACGGGCGTCTACTGGTCGCTCGTCAATCGCGTGCCGGAACCCAGGGACGGGCTCTGGGCATGTCGAAATGTCCTCTCGCTCGTCAGGTCGGACGACTTTGACCACTGGAAGGCCGTGTGCGATCTGCTCCGCGACGATCGCGACTTCGCCCCGAAATACACGGGCTTCCAGTACATCGATTGGCTCTTCGACGGCGACGACATCGTCTACGTCTGCCGTATGGGCTACAACGGCGCGCACAACTTCCACGATGCGAACCACCTGACGTTCCACCGAATCAAGGAGTACGCAAAGCAACCCGTCTCGTTTGGTCCATGATGCAGGGATACACGCTACGAGGCCGACCGATTCGTGCGAACGTCGGAGGCTTGTTCCCGCCGCGCGAGGATGGAGTAGATCCGCGAACGGGAAATGCCGAGCAGCTTCGCGGCGTGGGTCTTGTCGCCGTTGGTAGCACGGAGAGCCGACATGACGGCCCGTTGCTCGGCCTGACGCATCGTCAGGATGGAGTCGGAGCCAAGCCCATCGGGGGCGACATCCGACATCGGCTCGAGGGAGCGAGCCTTTGTGGCCATGGCGGGTTCGGGAAAGTCCTCCGGCATGAGCTCCGGTGCGGAACTTGCCACGAGGGCGAACTCGATCGCATTGGCCAGCTCTCGCACATTTCCGTGCCAGGGCTGGGCCTCCAGCCACTGCTTGGCCTCGGGAGAAAGCTGTCGCCTGGGCTCCTCGTAGATCGTCGCCTGCAGGTCCAGGAAGTGCTCCGCCAACGGCACGATGTCTTTCGTGCGTTCCCGCAGCGAAGGCACGGACATCCGGTAGGTGCTCAAGCGGTAGAACAGGTCCTCGCGAAACGCGCCGGCGCGGACGAGTTGAGGCAGCCGTTGGTGGGTGGCCGCGATGATGCGCAAGTCCACGGGAACGGGCTCTGTCTGCCCGATCGGTGTGACACACCGTTCTTGAATCACACGGAGCAGCCGGGTCTGCAACCCGAGCGGCATGTCGCCGACCTCGTCGAGGAACAAGGTCCCTCCGTCGGCGGCGCGAATGTATCCCTGATGATCGCGGTCCGCGCCCGTAAATGAACCACGAACGTGTCCGAACAACTGGCTTTCGATGAGGGTGCCCGAGAAGCTAGTGCAGTCGACGGCCACAAAGGGTCGATCGCGTCGGGGGGAACGGCCATGAATCTCGCGGGCGACGCGCTCTTTGCCCACGCCGGATTCGCCGACGATCAAGACGGTCGTACGGCGCGGCGCAAGCGCATCGATTTGGATATCCAGCGCCTTGCTCACCGGGTCCGCGCAAACGAACTGGGATCGCAGTTGCTGCTCCAAATCGCGGCCGTCGTGCGGACGCACCGCCCCGGACGGGTCTTGCCCGTCGGATGCATGGAAGCCAGTCCTCGCCCCGTACATGATCTCCTACCGCATAATGCGGGTATCCGACCATGGCTAACGTTGGCTCCATCCAACCTATTTCAGGAGGGACACTCTCCAACTCCCCGTAGGCTCCTCTCCACTCCCTCGCTGGATGCCGAGACACACTGGCGGGTAAGCCCGCTTAATCCACCACTTCCAGCGACCTCCTGTGAGAAGACAGCGGTATAGGCGGGACTGCCTCCTCACCCTCGACATCACATCATCGTACGGCTCCGAGAATAGCAGGTCAAGCCCGCCACGTCCCAGAAACGGCCCTGCCCAATCCCGCCACCGCGTGGTCTTCCAAGACCTTGTCGGCAAGTGCCTAAAGCAAACGGCATTATGGGACTGTTCCACCGGGCCCCGACTCTCCGTTTATCGGCCATCAGGCCCGAAATGCTTTTGCCGAACAGCGGGAAGGAGGCCCAAGGAAGACGCCTCCCTCAGAATCCAGCGACGCGGGACCTCTCCAGTGATCCGG
>CAZKCX010000448.1:0-6265 GCA_964550865.1 uncultured Planctomycetales bacterium | reverse complement strand
ACGCTGGGCGGCCTCGAGGTCGTAGTCCGCGGCCTGTAGGAGTCGCAGGAGCACGTTCTCGACGTCTTCCCCCACGTAGCCGGCTTCGGTCAGCGTCGTCGCGTCGGCGATGGCGAAGGGGACGTTGAGGAACGTGGCCAGGGTGCGGGCCAGATACGTCTTGCCTACGCCGGTCGGGCCGATCAGCAACACGTTCGACTTCTCGAGTTCGACGTCGTCGTCGCCGGCGGTATCGCTGTGCTTGAGGCGCTTGTAGTGGTTGTGGACGGCCACGGAGAGGACCTTCTTGGCATCGTCTTGCGCGATGACGTACTGATCGAGGTACTCCTTGATCTGTCGGGGAGCGGGGATCGTGCCGAACAGGGGCTGCGTTCCGCTGACCTTGCGTCGTTCCTGCTTGATGATGTTGTGGCACAGGTCCACGCAGGACGCGCAGATGAAGACGTCTCCCGGCCCCTCGACCATCGGGCCGGTATCTCGGTGGCTCTTGCCACAGAAGCTGCAGACGCTCCCTCGTCGTCCTCGTTTGCCCCCACCAGAACCGCCGCTACGACCGTCGGATGGCATCTAGGTATCCCTCAATCCGTTGGGTTTCGCTGACCGGCTGTTCGGGGGAATCGTGACCCGCCGGCATGACCGATATCGGAAGGTCCGATAGCCTACTTCAGCCGGAAATGACTCGGTGTCCGTCCCGCCAGGCCTCATCCCTCTTCCTCGGATTGGGCCTGCGCGGCGTCGGCGAGGCTGATCCCGATGACCGCCTCGCGCATTCGGTGGAACTCCTCCTCGGAGATCTGGCCCTGCCGTCGCATCTGCCGGAGGTCGTCCAGGGTAAAGGTCTCCGTACGCTCTTGTTTCTGCGAGAAATACTTCCGTCGGTACACGAGCACCGCCACGCCCAAGACAACGGCCAGACCCAAGACGACCAACGTGAGAAGCATGGCTTCCTGGGCCGCTGTGATGCTCGAGACCATCGGATTCGCACCACACCCTTGAGACGCGAAACGCGCACAACAGGAACGGCTTGATCCCGGCAGGACGCGAGCCCATCGCAAGACCAAGCCGCTCAACTGGGCCCGGTAGGATTCGAACCTACGACCGATCGGTTATGAGCCGACTGCTCTAACCACTGAGCTACCCGCCCGGCGCGGATCCGGCGATTTGCGGGCCTCGCCCTACACCGTCTCGGCGACGCCGGCATGGGCGAACAAAAACCGAAACCAAGCTCCGTCGCCGGTCGTGAGAGACCGGTAATTGCGGTCCCCGGGGCCGCGCGACGTCCACAAGTCACGGCCAATCCGTTTATCGGCTGCGGACCGATGCGGAGACGGGTCCATTAGGTTATACGGTCGGTTTCCCGCCGGTTCAACCCGTTTCGGCGCCATTTCAGCGCCAGCGGACAACTCCAAGCCTGCTTTTAGGGAGTCCTACCCGAGTTCACGCTAACCTTGCCCCGGAGGTGCGCCGATGATGATGAGCAACGGGAGGGCGCACGGGCCCTGCCTGCTGCGCACCCGGTCCGGAGTCGAGCCAGCCCGCAGAGGGTGATACGGATGCCTGAGTCGGTGGACGTTTGTGTGATCGACGACGCGAGCGCTTCGCGAGATTCCCTCATCGCCAAGCTCCGCGACGAGGGGTACGCGGTCGTCACCGCCGACGACGGTCGAGCCGGGTTGGAGATCGTACGCAAGCATCAGCCCAGGGTCGTCCTGTGCGATTGGCGGGTCGGCGACCTGGGTGGGCCCGAAGTCTGCCGCATGTTGCAGGCCGATACGCTCACCGCGGACTCGCACATCATCCTGCTGGCCGACCAGTACGACAGCGCCGCTTGTGCCGAATGCCTTGCCGCCGGAGGGGACGACCTCGTCGGGCGCGATCGCCCCTTTGACGAGCTCATCAGCCGCATCCGTGTCGGGCTGAGGATGTGGAATCTCCAGACCGACTTGAAGCGCGCCGCCATCACGGATGCCCTCACGGGACTGCACAATCACCGGCATTTCGTCAACGCGCTCGACAGCGAGTTCAGTCGGTCGCGTCGCTATGGCGGACGACTCGCGCTGATCCTCGCGGACCTCGACCACTTCAAGGCCGTCAACGATACCTACGGGCATCAGGTGGGCGACATGGTGCTGCGTCAGATCGGTCGCGCCCTGGGCAATGCGGTGCGCGAACCGGATACCGTCGCCCGGTACGGGGGGGAGGAATTCGCCGTCATCGTCCCCGAGGCCACCCTCAGTCAGGCGGAGGATCTCGCCGAACGGCTTCGTCTTCGTGTGGCGTCGCTCGACGGCCCGGAGGAGCTGCACGGCCAGCAGGTGACCGCGTCCTTCGGGGTCGCCAGTGACGAGGATTCGCAGGTGACCACGCCCAGCAGTCTCGTGGAGTTGGCGGATCAAGCCCTCTACGCCGCCAAGCGTGCGGGACGGAATCGCGTGATCACCTCGGCGCAGCTCTCACAGTTCAACCATATCATCGCGCACGATCCCGGCGAGGTCGAGAAGCTGCGGCGGGAGGTCGCCTCGTTGGGCGCGCAGGCCAAGGAGAACTTCGTCCAGAGCATCTACGCCCTGGTGCAGGCCCTCGAGGCCCGGGACCGGTATACGGCCCGTCATTCCCGAAACGTGACGTTCTTCTCCGAGCACATGGCCAGGAACCTCGGGC
Source organism: uncultured Planctomycetales bacterium (assembly GCA_964550865.1). GTDB lineage: Bacteria > Planctomycetota > Phycisphaerae > UBA1845 > JAFGLZ01 > JAFGLZ01. Next base: position 3,604 of record CAZKCX010000448.1, on the reverse strand, counting down.
TCAGTCCCGCGCTGACCCGGAGCATCCGCCTGGCCGCCATGCTGCATGACGTCGGGAAGATCGGCGTGCCGGATCGTGTCCTGATGAAACCGGGTGCCCTGACAGAGGAAGAGCGGGCCACGCTTCGTTCGGTGCCACAGCTCAGCGCGAAGATCGTCGATCACATGCGCATCCTGCAGACCGAGCTGCCCATGATCCGCCATCAGCATGAGAACTACGACGGCACCGGCTATCCCATGGGCCTGGCCGGGGAGCAGATCCCCATCGGGGCGCGGATCATCCACGTGGCCGAGGCCTTCGACTCGCTTACGTCCGATCGCGTCTTCCGCCCGTCGCGCAGCATCGAGGAAGCGCTCGAGGAGATCAAACGGAACGAGGGGACGCAATTCGATCCTCGCGTCGTCCGTGCCCTGCACGACTGCGTCCAGCAGTCGGGCGAATCCATCCGCGAGCACATCGCCTCCAGTCGTCAGGCCCTCCTCAGCGGCGCCACCACCGCGAACGTGGATTTGCTCAACGATTGAGAGAGCTGCGGGAGACCCCCCGGGTCAGCCCCGCTCACGGCGGCGTCTGCGCCGGCGACGTGCTTGGGGACGGAATGGGGAGGGGCTTGGAGGGCCATCGCGTCGGCATCGTCTTCACGTCCCGCATGCGCTTGCGAATGGCCTCGCGTCGCGCCGGCCCGAAGCGACGAGGCTCCCGAGGGAGTTGCCGATCGTCAAGCTCCAGCGCCAAGGCGAACTGCTCGACGGCGCGCTGCAGGATCTTCTCGTCTCGATGCACGGTTGCCTGGAGCACGAGGGCTTCGGCGTAGTCCAGGCGGAGCGTGGGGAGTTGCAGATAGCGCTGCGCCGCGGCCTCCATGGCCATGGCTGCTCGATCGGCGTCGTTCGGATCCTGGGCTGCGGCGTATCGGGCCATGTACGCGCTGGAGAGCGTTCGGTAGTGGCGGTTGTCCGCGCGGTCGCGGATGACGGCCGTCTTGGCGGCTTGTACCGCGAGCGTGGCCATCTCCTCCCGTCGGTCCGATCGCTGCGTGGCGTACCGGATGGTCCGGCGCGCCAGCTCGGAGGCGGCGATCGGATCCAGGGGGTCGCTGACGATCGCCCGTTGGTAGCTCCGGATCACGCGGTCGGGATCCTCGGCCGATCGGGCCTCACGGATCCAATGGCTCGCGCGCGCGACGGGGGTGACCACGGCGGGCCAGTACATCACGGCCGCGGCGAGCACGACGGAAGAGGCGAGCCCCATTCGGGTCTGACGCCGTCGCGCGGGGCCCGGGCCCGAGGGCGGCGAGATGTCTTGGCCGAGCGGCTCGGTGCCCGCGGACCGAAGGGATCGTACGGCCACGGCCAGGCCTGCCAGGGCGAAGAACGTGCACGCCGAACCGGGATACACCAGCGAGAACGAGATCAGATTGTGGAGCAGCACCGCGATGAGCGCGGCCGCAAGACCGGCCAGAAGGGGGAGTGGGTCGTTCTCGAACCGCCCGGTCTGGTCCGAATCGAGGGCGAGGCCCAGCATGGCGAGCCCCCAGAAGAAGGTGGGGACCAGCGCCCAGATCAACCACAGTGGGTCGGGAGAGGCGACCGTGCGACCGGCCAGCACGCAAAGCGCGAGCGGGGCGAGCCATAGCAGAATCATCCCCCCGCGCGTGGGCGGAGCCTTCGTCTGCTTCCCACGGGGCGGCGTCGTGCGGTCTTCCGATTGTGGTTCTGCAGGCCTGGCCACGGCTACCGAAACCGCGACCAGCAGGTAGCATGCCCCCGCGAGCCCCAAGGCCCCCCACTCCGACGCCATGGAAGCGAAGAAGTTGTGCGGGTCCTTGACCTCCTCCGGGGCAATCGCGGGCTTGTGTGTGACGTAATGCCGATCGAAGTTGCCCGCGCCGACACCCGTCCACGGATGCTTCGCAAAGATCCGCGCCGCCCCGGACCAATAGTGCCAGCGGAAGCTCAAGGAGCCCCCCGGCAACCCGCCGCGCCACACCCCGACCGTCGCGACCACGAGAAGGAGCATGAAGAGTCCGAGCCATGCCGTAGCCAGGAGCACCTTCCACCGCCGCGCGGCCCACTCCCTCAGGCCGGACCACCGGCGGCTGAGGAGCGTGATCAGGAGCCACAAACCGGCGACCGCGAGTCCGGCGGCCATCGCCCCTCGGCTCTGGCTAAGTGCGACTCCAACCCCCATGAGCACGGCGGCCGCCGCATTCATCGCGCCGAAGAAGGCGCGAAAGCGTCGTGTGCCGTTTCGAACCCGGGCGACCCCCAGGCCGAGCGTCGCCAGCCCGATGCCCATCAGGAAGCCGCCGGCGATGTTGCTGTGCGCGAAGAAGCCTCCCACCTCGCCCGCGGCCGCCCGACGCTCCAGAAGGGTCAGCATGGGATCGTCCGCGCGCACCCGTCCCGATTCGATCGCCTCCTGCTTCTGCTTCGCGATCCAGCGCTTGGTGTCCTCCAGCTCACCGACCTGCGTGATGCAGAAGATCGCGAACGCCGCGCCCGTCGCCCCGACCGCGGCCAGCATCAGACGCACCTGCCACCACCGTCGGACCGTCTGCGCCACGATGAGCAGTACCATCAGGGCCGCCAGCCGGTCGATTGACTCGTTGACCGCCAGCCGAAGGTTGCTCGCCCCGGCCAAGGAGATGCCGGCCGCGACGGCCATAATCAACGAGGCCAGCGCGATCGATCGCGTGGGGTTCGGCCAGCGACCCCTCATGGCGATCGATACCGAACAGCACGCCATCGCGACGAGGATGAGACCGTTGAAGATCAGGGAGGTGAGCGGTCCCGGCCCCATGTGGTGCGCGGCCTGTGCGTGGAGTTGGTTGATGACACTGAGGGCCTCGAGGTCCGACCGTTCTTGGACCACCCCGCGGGCACAGAGCACGCACAGGACAAGGAATAGCGCGAGCAGCTCCAGGCGATGGGGCCAGACGTATCCGACCGGTTTGTCTGCGGGCTTAGACGAGCGGGTCATGTCCGGGTGCCTGTTCGAGGAGGGCGATGATCAGGACGACGACCACGCACTGGCCGGCCACGAGGACGGCGTCCGTCCAGACGGCCCGACTGAGCTGCGTGGCCGAGAGCCCGGTCGCCAGCGTCGCCAGGTAGATCGTGAGCACCGCCGACCGGGGGGACATCCCGCGTCGGACCAGCCGGTGCGAGAAGTGCCGCCGGTCGCCGGCGAGGATCTTCGCCCCCAATCGTAGACGCAAGATCACGACGCTGGCGGTGTCGTAGATGGGGACGGCCAGGATCGCCAGCGGGGCGAGCATGCCGTAGGGTCGAGGTCCCACGTCCGGTTCGACGAACGTCGTCAGCACGGTGAGCACCGCGAGGAGGTAGCCGACGAGCAGGCTGCCGGAATCCCCCATGAAGATCGACGCCGGCGGGAAGTTGTAGACGAGGAAGCCGGCGACCGCACCCACCATCATGCACGTGACCGCGGGGACGAAGATCTGTCCCGTCCGCACCGCCGCGAAGGCGAACAGCGCGCCGGCGATACACGCGACGCCGGCGGCCAGGCCGTCCATGTTGTCCATCAGGTTCATGGCGTTTGTGATGCCGACGATCCAGAGAACGGTCAGCACGATCGACGG
>CAZKCX010000447.1:0-6270 GCA_964550865.1 uncultured Planctomycetales bacterium | reverse complement strand
CGGCGTTTCCGCTCGGGGGGCGGATGCACGGCCGACGAACCCACAAGCCCGAAGGCACCGCGGGCGCGATCGATGCGGCCGATCACTTCGGCGCGTGCCTCGGGGCATTGGCGACGGGCGTGGTGCTCGTCCCTGCCTTCGGCCTGGGCACGACGTGCATCCTCCTCGCTTGCGCGAAGGCGATGAGTGCGACGTTCGTCCTGGGGGCATCGTGGGGAGAGGTCAAACCCGACCGACGAATCCCTTCCCGCGCTTGATTCGCCCTTGCGTGGACTCGCTCATTCTTGTTCGGTGCGTGGGCGCGGATTATAGTGTGAGCGCCCTGGTCGTAGGGACGTCCCCGGCATCGCGCGCACGCTCGAGCGTCCACGTCAATGCTCAAGGAAGAGAGAATCGCCATGGTGTCCAAGCCCAAGTTGCTGGTCGGTATCGTCATCGCGGCGGTCGTCGTTGCCATCGTCGTCGCGGCCGCGTCGATCATCCCGGATAAGCTCCGTCAACGAAAGAAGAAGGAACTCTTCGCGAACGCGCAGATGGCCATCGCGCGCGAGGATTACGCCGCCGCGGAGGCACACTTCAAGGAGTTGCTGACCTACCTGCCCGACAGCGCAGCCGTCATGCTTCGCATCTGCCAGGCCTGCACGGAGCAGGGGAAGTTCGACGAAGCGCGATCGTGGGTGGACAAGGCCGAGAAGATCGTACCCGACAAACCGGAGCCCTCGTTGCAGCGAGCGGTCATCTGCCGCAATGAGGCCGAGAGCATGTTGAGCGACGCGGCAGACGGGGCCTCCGCGAATGCCCTGGCCCCGATTCGCAAACTGTGCGACCGCGCGGAGGCCCTTCTGGAGCAGGCGGGGAGGCTGACGGGAGCCAGCCCGACAATCCAATCCGAGGTCGGGCGCGTTCAGATGGTGCGCGCGGACGTGGAGCGGTTGATCACCAGGCACCTCGTTCGGCAGGCGGAGAAGGAGCGCTCCGCCGGACACCCCGACCGCGCCCAGAGCCTCACGAGGCAGGCAAACGAGCATCGAGGCAAGGCCGCCAAGCTGATGGATCAGGCCGTCAAGGAACTGGCCGCCGCCTCGCGTCTGGCTCCGAAGGAGATGGCCCTGGCCGAACTCTATGCCCGCATGTGCTTCAAAGCCGAGCATTGGTCCGAGGTGGTTGTCGCCTACCGCACCGCTACCACCCGGGGCAAGCCAACGGCCCAAACCGGCATCCTCGCCGCGCGCGCCGTGCTCCGGCAAGCCGCCCTGGAGGGACAGGCGGCGCATCGACAAGCGTGCCGCATGGCCAGGGAGATCCTCACCCAAACCACGAAACAGCATCCCTTCGATTCCAAAGCCAAACTAGAACTGGTCTCCGTGGAGCTGGAAGCCGGCAACCTGGATGAGGCCGCCTCCCTGTTGGAAAAGGTCAAGACCCGAGGAAGGCATGCGGCGAAGGTCGCCGCCCTGCAGGCCAGGCTCTCCCTGGCCGAAGGGCAATATGAGCAAGGGCGTCGAGAGCTCGACGAGCTGCCCACGGAGGCGAGGGAAACCGCCGACGTCAAACGGCTCCTGGCACGGATCGAGAGGAAGACGGGCCACTCGGCGCGCGGGATCGCGCTTCTGCGGGAGGCCCTGAAACTCGACGAGCAGGATCACGACGCGCGATTAGAGCTGGCGAGATTGCTCGAAGGGCAGGGACGGCGCGTCGACGCCCAGGAAGTCCTCGATGCCGGTCTTCGTCTCGATCCGGCCGCGTTGGCCCTCGTGCGTGCGGCGACGCGCCTGGCGGTCAAGCATCAGGATGACAACCGGGTGGACAGGATCCTCTCCGACGCCGAGGACGCCGCGACGAATCGGGAACCCCTCTTCCGCGGCTTGGCCCTCTTCTGCCTCCGATTGGACCGCCCCATTCAAGCCCAGCGGATCCTTAAGGACACGCTGAAGATAGACGAACGCATGCCCCTTGCCAAGATGGGGAAATCGGCGGCCGCCCTTGCCGAGGGCAAGCCCAAGGAAGCAATCCAGACGTTGGAGCCCATGGCCGCGAAGCGGAATCAGCCGACGGAAGTCTACCTCCTGGCGGCACAGGCCTATGTCGACATGGGGCAGCTCCAGAACGCGGACGCCCAGCTTCAGCAGGCATTCGTTGCCTCGGAGGGCGAGTACATCAGTTCCAAGAGAGGCGCCGCCCTGTACGCCGAAGCGGGCATGCTGACCGAGGCCCGCTCGAGAAACGGTCGGATCATCTCCGGCAACCCCGACGCGCCCGCCACACTGTGGCAGGCAATATGGATCGCCCTGCTCGAGGGCCGGCTCACCCGCGCCACGGACCTTGCCGAACAGGTGTCGGCCTTGGCCACAAAGCCGAACTCCGGCGAGCAGAATGCGGTCTTCCACCTCCTCGCCGGACGGTATGAGCAGGCCATCGGGGCCTGCAAGGAAGAGACCGGAGCGCGGTGCGCGCTGATCGCCTTCTACGCACATGCCCAATCGGGACACTTTGACAAGGCAGCGCGAACGTTGGAGAAGGCGATTCGAAAGAATCCCGACCAGATCGCATTCTATTACCGGTTGGCCGACCACTACGTCGCCGCGGGGAAGGTCGAGGCGGGGGTATCCCGTCTCAAGCTGCTCACGAAGCTGAACCCCGTCAACGTCGATCTGGCCGTGGGGCGGGCGTATCGGCATGCCGGACTCCACGCCAAGGCCCTGCGCGCCTACGAAAGCCCGCTGAAGCTCAAGACGGTTCCCATCGAGAAGCGTCATGAGGCCTGGCTCCGACTCGGCATCGCAGCGTGTCATCGAGACCAGGGGAACACGCGAGCGGAGCTGGCGGCCTATCAGGAGATGCAGAAGGACTCCGCGATCGGCATCCTCGGCCTCGAAGCGGCCGCGAACCTCCTCCTCCGCGTGGGACAGACCCGACAGGTGATCTCGCTCTTGGATAGCGCCACGCAGACCCCGAGCACGGCGCGTCTCTCGCCCGACCTCCTGGCCAAGGCGGCCGATGCCTACCGTCGCGCCGGGGCGATCGAACGGGCCGCGGCCGTCCTGGAGCAGATTGCCCAACAGCTGCCAGAAGCGGTTTGGACACATCGGGCGAAGGCCGACCTGTACAGCAACGTGGGCGATCTCGACAAGGGGCTGGCCGAGATCGATAAGGCATTGCGGATACGCCCGGACAGCCCGGCCCTCTTGATCCATCGCACACTGTTGCGCGCGCGAGCCGGAGATTTCGAACCGGCGCTCCACGCGCTGGAAAGGATGAGCAAACCGAATTCACCTGGATTCCTCCGCGCAAAGCGTCGGCACGCCCTCTTGTTGAGCCAACTCGGTCTCCACGAGGCCGCGCGGAAGGACCTCCAGGCCTTGACGTCCCGGAAGGATGCCATCGACTTCGACGCGAAGCTGGCGTTGGGACGTGGCTTCATCCAGGCAAACCGGTTTGACGCCGCAAACGAGGCCTTGCGCGGGATCCCGCCCACGGCCGGAGAATTCACCACGTCGCGCCTCCTGCTGGCCAATCGAGAATTCACCCAACGTCAGCCGGCCAAGGCCGAGGCCCTGTTGACCAAGGCCTTGCAACGCACCCCCGAAGCCGAGGGCCTCGCCTGGGCCTGCTACCGTGCCAAGCTCGAACAGGGCAAGGTGGACGAGGCGATGGCGTTCGCCCGCGAGCAGGTTTCGCGGTTCGGCGGGAGTCGATTGCGATGGGCCCTCGCAGGAGGAGACGGCGACACCCTTCGCGATGCCCTTGATCAGGCGCGGGGCAATTCCAGGCTTGCGCTTGGCATGGCGGCGTGGATGCTGGCCAGCGGGGACTATAAGGCCCTCACCTCGGCACTCCCCGACACGAACGCCACACGACCCGCGACGAAGCCGGACGAAGCCCCGAGGGAGAACATTCAAGCCGAGCTGCTGCGCGTGCTCGCGACCATCGCCTCGGGCAAGGGGAAAGACGCAGCCGCTCGTCTCGATGCTCTACGAAAACGCAAGGACCTGAGCGGTTCCTTGACTTCGATTGCGGCCGTCATGCGTCTGTCCGTCGGTAAGGCGCCGGCTGCCGACGGGCTCACGAAGCCTCTCGCGGAGGCCAACGACAAGGCCCTCGTCGCCGCCCTGGCCGAACGTGCGAAGACGCCGGCCGGCAAGAAGGCCTGTCAATGGGCGGCTGGATCCCTGATCGCACGAACCTTGCGTCTGCCGACGCTCTCCTATCGTCTGGCGCAAGCGGCGACGGCGGCGGACAAGGAAAGCCTCGGGGCACAATACGTCCAACTGGCCGCCCTTTGGGACATGGGCGCGATGCGATCCGAACCGGCCGGAAAGATGGTGGCCGAGATGACGAGGCAATCCGGTGACTCCTTGCTGACCCGCGAGGCCCTCCTTCGGCAACACCTGGCCGCGCAGAAAGTCGATGAGGCCCTGGCCCTCGCCAAGGAATGGGAGGCCCAGGGCACCGTGCCCGCCGACGTGGCCGAGGTCATCGCGAGCTCCGCCTTGCATGCCAACCGAAAGGCCGAAGCGCTCCGATGGTGCGAGTATGCCCTGAAGCGATCGCCGGGCGACCTTACCCTGACCAATAACCTCGCGTACCTGCTGACCGAGCTCCGCGCCGACGATCCCGAACAGATGGCGCGGGCGAAGAAGCTGGCGGAAACATGCTACGAAAAGGGTGGCGGGCAAGCGTCGTTTGGCGAAACGCTCGGATGGATCTTGACCATGCAAGGGCGGGTGGAGGAGGGGTTGCGCCTTCTTCAGCGTGCCATCGTCCCGCTGTCCGACAACCCGAGCACGCACTATCACATCGCGCGAGCGTATCAGCTCGCCGGGAAGACGACGCTCGCCAGGCTACACTACCAACAAGTGGTCGCCACAGCCGAGGATAAGGCCCTGGTGACCGAAGCCAAGAAGGCGCTGCACGCCATGCCCAAGCCCGACCGACCGACCACGACGGCCCAGGCGGCGTAGCGCACCGGAAGACGACGACCTCAGCGCAGCCCGGCCATCAGGATGCTCGGACCCCTGTTCCTATGCCTGGTCATCCTCGGCGTGGCGATTCCCGTCGCCGCGTGGGTGCTTGTCGGACGGCGCCTGCGTCGCGCCGTCCCCGACCCGGAGCGACGCGGTCGCGCGTGGAAGCGAAAGCTCAAGGTCCATCGCGGGATGGGTCCGTGGCATCAGGTCTCGACGCTGGTGGTGGCCTTCCTCGCGGCCGTCATCGTGCTACGCCTGACGTTTCACGTTCCGTTTCCCGTCCCGTTGAGTCTGCAAGGAACGCTTCTGCTCATCGGCGTGATGGTGACCATCGTCTATGCACAACTCGTGGCCGGCCATCTGCGGGAGCGGCGCTTTTACCGACGACTTGTCGAACACGGCTTTGGGCTCTGTCCCGAATGCCACTATTCACTCGCGGGGCATGCGGAGGGCGGCCGCTGTCCGGAATGCGGATATGCGTTCACGCCGGATTCCCTCGTCGAGGATTGGTCCGATGTGATGAAGATGGCGAGAAACCGTCCACCGCAGACCCCTCGACGACCGTAGCGGAAACCGTACAATGCGGCGCCGGACACCACAATCGGGGGAACACGACGGAAACCAAGGAGGCCAGATATGGCGCGAATCCTGATCGGCGCGAACATGGAGTTCATTCGACGTGAGGAGAAGCCCTTCGCCTGGGGCGTGGCCAAGGCCGCGGAGCTCGGCTTCGACTACATCGAACCGATGGTCCACTGGGGCCGGGAGCTGATGTCCGAGGCCGGCTACTACCACACCGTCTCGATGTACGAAGACCCGCTCGGCGTGCGGGAGCTCTGCGAGAAGCACGGCGTGAAGTGCTCGGGGATCCAAGCGCACAATCCGCTCGCCCAGCCGGACATCAGCGTGAACTACATCTCCCTGGCGATTCGCTTCGCCTCGCACTTGGGCGCGCCCATCGTCAACACCGACGAAGGCGTCAAGCCCGACTTCACCGACGAGGAGACGGATCACCTCCTCATGAAGTACTCGCTCACCAAGCTGACCCGCGTCGCCGAACGGCACAAGATCATGATCGGCCTCGAGCCGCACCAGATCTACAGCCAGAAGCCGGACGGTCTCGACAAGATCTACAACCTTGTCAAGTCGCCCTGCCTGGGCATCAACTTCGACACCGGCAACGCCTACCTCTCCGGACAAGATCCCTACGAATGGCTCGCGCACGTCCGCGACCGGCTGATCCACCTTCACGCCAAGGACATCAGCGTCGAGCACAGCGACGCCGAGCGGGGCAAGGTCACCG
>CAZKCX010000446.1:0-6270 GCA_964550865.1 uncultured Planctomycetales bacterium | reverse complement strand
GCTTCCGGCACCTCACCGACGATGACGGACGTCTCGCCGATCTGCTCGGCGCCTTCCAGAAGCTCCTTCCGTGCGGATTTTAGATCGGCCGCCGCGCCCTTGCGAAGCTGTTTCTGCAGGTCCTTGACCTGCTCTTGCAGGGCGGCGACGCGGTCGGGGAGTTGGTCCGGCGCCGTGTTCAAGGCACCGGCGACCGAACGCAGGTTTCGCTCCAGCGACTGGACGTACCGGATCGCAGCCGGCCCGACAGAAGCATAGATTCGACGCACGCCCTTCTCGGCCGCCTCTTCCCCGGTGATCTTGAACAGGCCGATCTCTCCGGTTCGGTCGATGTGCGTCCCGCCGCAGAACTCGTTGCTGAGGGCGCCGACCAACGTCTCCTCGTCCGGTGGGTCGATGCTGATCACACGAACCGTCTCCCCGTACTTCTCGCCGAAGAGGGCCATCGCGCCGAGCTTCTTGCCTTCCTCGAGGGGCATCTTCCTCGCGACGACGGGCGAATCGGCACAGACGCGTTCGTTCACGAGTCGCTCGACCTCAGCGAGCTCCTCGGCCGTGACGGCCTGATTGTGGTCGAAATCGAAGCGCAGCCGATCGGGCGCGACCAAGGAGCCGCGCTGAAAGACATGATCGCCGAGCACCGTGCGCAGGGCCCAGTGTAGGAGATGGGTGGCCGTGTGGTGACGACGCGTGTTCTCGCGATTCGGATCGACGGCGAGCTCGACCTGTTGGCCGACCTCGATCGACCCATCGGCGATGTGACCGACGTGCACGATGCCGTCCCCGAGCCGCTGCGTATCGTCCACCTGAAAGATGCCGCGGGGCGCCGTAATCGCTCCGGCGTCGCCGACCTGGCCGCCGGCCTCGGCGTAGAAGCTGGTTCGATCGACGATCAGGCCCACCTCCCCGTCGTCGGCCGTCAGGGAACCCGAGGAGACCAGCGTGTTGTCCTTCACCCACCCGAGGACTTTGGCCTCGCACACGCGTCCCTCGTACTTGGGGATGTCATCGGTGTCGGGCAGCTCGCCGTCGAAGGCGATGGAGGCATGGCTCTTGGCCGATGCCCGAGCCCGCTCTCGCGCCTCGGCCTCGAGCTCGGTGAAGCGGTCTTCGTCGACGCGCAACCCCTGCTCGCTTGCCATCATCAGCGTCAGGTCGACCGGAAAGCCGTAGGTATCCTTGAGCTGGAACGCGTCGTCGCCGCTGAGGACGTTGCCCGCCTCGCGGGCCCGCTGGGCGGCCTGCTCGAAGAGCTGAATGCCGCGATCGAGCGTCCTGCCGAAGCTGGCTTCCTCCTCCTCGATGATGCGCATGACGCGCTGCGGGTTGGCCTTCAGCTCCGGAAAGGCCTCGCCCATGTGGTCAACCAGCGTCGGCACGAGCTTGTGCATGAAGGGCTGGTCCATGCCGAGCTGCTGTCGGCCGAAACGGGCGGCCCGCCGCAGCAGACGTCGCAGGACATAGCCGCGCCCTTCGTTGCTGGGCGACGCCCCGTCGGTGATGGCGAAAGCCAGCATCCGCACGTGGTCGGCCACCACGCGGAAGGCGACATCGACCTCCGAGTCGAGCTTCCGCGTATAGGTCGCGCCGGTGAGGTCGGCGATGTGGTTGAGGATCGGACGGAAGACGTCCGTGTCGTAGTTGCTCCCGGCGCCCTGCAGGACGTTGCAGATCCGCTCGAAGCCGAGACCGGTGTCGACGTGCTTGGCAGGCAAGGGCGAGAGCTTGCCGTCCGGGGCGCGATTGAACTGGATGAACACGTAGTTCCACAGCTCGAAGAAGCGAGAGCATTTGCCGCCTTCGTCCTCGACGTTCACCCCGCATGGCGCGTGGTGCTTCTGATCGCACGCGGCCTCGCCGAGGTCGATGTGTACCTCGCTGCACGGCCCGCACGGTCCGATCTCCCCCATCTCCCAGAAGTTGTCGTGCGTGCCGCCCGGAAGGATCCGCTCGCTCGGGAGTCCCGTGATCTGCTTCCAGAGCTCGGCGGCCTCCGTATCGGGCTCGAGGCCCAGCTTCTCCTCGCCGCCGAAGTACGTGCCGTAGAGCTTCTCCTCCGGCAGTTTCCAGACCTTCGTCAGCAGCTCCCACCCCCATGCGATGGCCTCGGCCTTGAAGTAGTCCCCGAACGACCAGTTCCCCAGCATCTCGAAGAACGTGTGGTGGTAGGTATCGCGACCGACCTCCTCGAGGTCGTTATGCTTGCCGCTCACGCGGATGCACTTCTGTGAGTCGGCCGCCCGCGAGTACGGACGCGAGCCGGTGCCGAGGAAGACGTCCTTGAACTGGTTCATGCCCGCGTTGGTGAACATCAACGTCGGATCCTCGAGGGGGACGACCGGCGCGCTGGGCACGATGGTGTGCTGCTTCTCCCGGAAGAAGTCGAGGAACTGCTGTCGGATTTCATTGGCGGTCGGCAACGTCGTCACACCTTCTGCTTGCGATCCGCCCGGCGTCCCGGGCAGCCAAACGGTTCATCGATGGATCCGCGACGCCGTGCTCGCTTCGAGACACACGGCCCGGAAAACCGTCCGTGGGGGCAGTCGGTCATTGTAGCCGGGCCGAACGAACGTGCAAAGATCGCCGTACCGGCGGGCCTGCGCCCCCGTTGGCGCGCTTTTGGCCGACACGCGCGGAATTGGTATCATCGTCGCATGGTGCGCAAGGCTCGACTGGACGACGTGCCGGTCATCCTCAACCTGATCAACGAATTCGCCGAGCAAGGCGAGATGCTCTTTCGTGCGCCGCCGGAGCTCTATGAGCACCTGCGCGACTTCTTCGTCATCGAGCGCGACGGGGCCATTGTCGGATGCTGCGCACTGGAGATCATGTCTCGCGATCTTGCGGAGATCAAAAGCCTCTCCGTCCGCCCGGACCAACAGAGGCAGGGCGGCGGACGGGAGCTGGTACAGGCCTGCATCGCGGAGGCCTCGGAGCTGGGCCTTGGCCGGGTCTTCGCCCTCACGCGGAGTCAGGAGTTCTTCGAGCGAATCGGCTTCCACGTCGTGGACCGCGAGACGCTACCGCACAAGATCTGGGATGACTGCCTACGTTGCCCCCGTCAAGACGAATGCGACGAGATCGCCGTCTTGCGGTTCGTTGATGCCGCAGATTGACGTCCCGGCATCCCCGTCTCCCAATCCACGACAGGACGAGACGTGACGAAGAGGACATACGGGCCCGCCTCGATTCGTCGATAGTCCACTGCCTTCCGTCGGAGAAGCTCGGCCTCGAAATCCTCCGGATCGATATCCAGAAAGAGTCGGGACCAGCGCCCGTCCTTGCGGAAGACGTAGGCAAGCCGGAAGCCGTCTCGCGTCGCGGCCTCCTTGCACGTCTCGATATAGGGCCGATAGCGGTGCCGCCCGTGCAAGTCGACCGCGACGATCCGCTCGCGACTCTCGAACAGGATTCGCCATTGGAGGACGTACGTCGTATGCACGTGACGCACGCCTTCGCGATCGAGTGCGGCGATCAGCGACGGGATCGCGCTCGGGTCATAGAACACGCCGTGCTCCTGCACGCGGGGGCACCGGTACAGGTCTGCGTTGTAGAATCCGAATGCCATCAGCAGGACCGCCACCACGCCCCATCGCACCCACCTGGAGACACGCGCCAAGACCAGGCCCCCGATCAATGCGACTGCCGGCACGACGGGGAAGAGATAGCGAGGGCTCACCTCGCGAAGACTCGGGGCGGCCAGCACACAACAGATCAGGTGGAACGGGACATACGCCAAGAGGAAGAAGACGGTCGGCCGCGGTGTGCCTTCGCCCCGATGTGCCACGAGCGTCCAGACGACATACGCAAAGGCCGCCAGGGATAGGGCAAGCAAGACGGGTTGAGGCCACGACGTCTCCGCCACGGGGTCGTTGATGTACGGCTGGAAGACGTCGGGCACCGTTCGGGTCAGAAGGAATGCCGCTCGCTGCAGCGATCGAACCGCCAGGCCTGACAGATCGATGCCGTCGATCCTGTCTAACAGGTTGGCCACGTCGCGACCGCGCGCGGCAAACCCGCCGATCACACCGAGAACGGCGAATAGCACCAGACCGCCCAGCAAGACCAAGGGGCGACGCCGAAACCGCTGGCCGACGAGGAACAACGCGATCAACAGCACCAACGGCAGCACGAACGGCATGTTCCAGTATCCGATCGCGGCCAGCCCGCACGTCACGACGAGCGTGATCCCGTAGGGCCGTTCATGCCGGAGCAGTCGATCCGCCAGCCACAGAAGCGCCGGAACGATGGCAAGTGTGCCGACATAGCCCCCCCGCGCCTTGAGGCCCCAGAGGATCAGCGCGGGACAGACCGAGTAGACGAAGAGCGTCCCGAGTGCCGCATTCGCTCCCCCGACGCGCAACGCCAGACGGTAGAGAACGAGGAAGCCCAGAACCGTGTAGAGCAGCGCCGCCAGCTTGAGCGACGTGGACGACATCCCAGACAGCCCATAGAGCACGGCGGCGGTGTGGGCCTCGATGGAGCCGCCCCCGCCGTAGCCTTGCCCGTAGTAGTAGAGTGGGTGTACGCCGTGCTCGGCGATGTGCCTGGCCATGATCCCTACGACGCACTCGTCGGAATCCGCCCAGGCCGCGAAGCTGGCTACGGCCGCCAGCTTCGTCGCCACGAGGAAGACCAACAGCAGCCAAGGACCGGTACGTTCGAGCCAAGACGACCGCTCCGCATTGGGTGGATCGAGTGAGACCATTCCGTGCGCTCGAACGCCCCGCCGGCCCCGCACGAGTTGGACCGGCAGTCCCGGACGGCCGACTCGTGCGCTCAAGGGTCCATAAAGGGGACTCGCGAGTGTCGCACCGCGGGTCTTGCGATGCAAGGTGCGTCGCACCGGTTTGGATTGCGAGATCGCAAGCGATCAGGGACAGCGCACCAAGCGCCGTGACACAGTGTAGCAAACGCCTTAACATAGCGCACCAAACGCCGTGGCAGAGTGCACCAAGCGCCGTGACACAGCGCACCAAGCGCCGTGAAGCCCCGATGTGCAAGCGATCGAAAGCTGCTTCGCCGACACGGAATCCGGCACAACAGGCGCACACAAACGCCCACAACGGCCAACAAGCGGAAATCGACGATCCGCACGGGTCTTCTGTAAGTGCTGATGGTTGCGGGGAATTGACGGAAGATGCGGTCGGTTGCGGGTCTTCGATTGACGTAAGTACTGGGCGATACAGCACTTGAACCGCCGAAACGTACGCGGCGCAAATCCCGTCTCGATCCCACTGGGCGATAGAGGACTTGAACCTCTGACCTCGCGGGTGTGATCCGCGCGCTCTAGCCAACTGAGCTAATCGCCCTGACGATGCCCATTATGGCGAGTCCGATCGGTGAGTCAAGATCGGAACGGTTTCAGCCGCGTATCGTCCAACGCCGGCTTGGCGTCGCCATCAGATCGTCACCGGCGTCAAGCCTTGGGCCCGGACAGCGTGTTGTGCTCACCTTCTCGTCTGGCTGCCGTCGTGCAACCGCTGGTCGGAAGCTCCATGCGACTTCACCGCCTGCGGCTTGTCGGCATGACGAATCACAGGTTGGACCAACCGCAGCGTGTCTTGCCGGCATTGTGGCGTTGGGACGCAACCGCCGGCGGCTCTCGCCGATTCCGACTGGTCCGCGAACGGGATCACCCCCTCCGCCAGCTCTACACTATCTGTGTCATGGGGCCCTTCCGGAGGAAATCCCGAGATTTTCCGAGGCGGCGTTTGGCCGCATGTGGAGCGGGTTTTCGCCGCTGCCATGCCCACGAGGCAGGGATGCCCAGAGGAACCTTGTATAAGTAGGTAGAGGAATCGGCTGTTGGCTCCCGCCGGGAAGCCTCCTGCGGGAGAGGATGACCGAGCATCCCCTGCAGCGTCGCCGGGTCCAGCTTCAGGTCACGGGCGATGTCACACGCCAAGAGGTGTCTGTACAGGTGGGGCTGGACCTCCCGCCCGAGGCACCTTCTCCCGATCGACCGCACCCGCTGAGCGAACGTCTTCTTCGCCCAGCCAAGGACCCGGCCGATCAGCTTGGTGTAGTTCTTCACCGTGGACGCTCGCCACTTCCGCTTCGTCGGCGAGGTCGACCTGATGCGGCGGATCCGACCCCCCGAGACCAGGTACCTCGATGCGCTGGGCCAACTCGTCGCCGGCCCGCAGCAAGGATGCCTCGACACGATCCTCATCTCCGTCGAGGCCGCCGGCGACCTCCGCCGCATGCGCCCCGACCCCAACGGCCCGCCCTTGATGGAGCTGGTCGACATCCGCGGCGTCGCCAACT
>CAZKCX010000445.1:2842-6290 GCA_964550865.1 uncultured Planctomycetales bacterium | reverse complement strand
CGTGGTCTTGCCCGCGCCGTTGGGGCCGAGGAACGCGAAGACCTCGCCGGGGGACACGTAGAGGGAGAGCTGATCGACGGCCGTGGTCCGGCCGAAGCACTTGGTGACGTTTTCAATTCGTATCGACATCGTTGTGAGCGTCTTCACCTGTGTCGTGGGATTCGTCGTCGCGTGGAGTCTCCTCGGAATGCTGTCGCGTGCCGCGCACCCGCGTCACGGCCGCAAGCCGTGCGCGGTCGTCGTACGGTTCTTGCCGAATGCTCAACACGCCGAAGAGCGGCAGTCGGACCTCCTGAAGCAGGACGCGTCCCTCGTCGTTGGCCCACGCCCGCAGCCCCCGCGACTCGATGCGAAAGCACTCCGCCGTTTGCCCTCGATGCTCAATCGCCTCTCGCGCGGTCACCCGGACGAGGTAGGCCTCGAACTCGGCGTCTTCGCCTCGCAAGACGGGCAGGGGATTGATCAGACGGATCCGCCAGGTCTTGCCGACGAACAATCCTTTGAGCAGCGTGAAGGGACGGAGAGCCTCGCTCATGGTCGCCGCGGCGGTCGCGTCGAGCTTGAATCCGAGCCGATCGTTCGGGCCCGGCCCGGTGATCAGCTCGCAGGAGAAGTCCATCCCGTAGTTCTCGCCGTTGAATTCCAGCCGGAGCGGGGCGCCCGTGATCTGAATCTTGAGGGTATCGAGCTTGCCGTCGCGCGCGTAGGTCAACTCGGAGTCGACCAGGAGAGGTGGCAGCAGCGGCAGCCCATCCAGGACCGTCTGGGAGTGGATGAGCATCGTGTCCTCTCGGTCGTAGAACCGGACCCAACTCGTGCCCACGCGTCCCCTTTTGCTGTGAATCCCGCTTTGGAATTGCCGGTTTTCCCCTTCAGCGTTCGGATCGGGCATCTGCTGGGGGGGATCGCCCGCGGCCCAATGCGGCCAGATGTCCCGATAGAAGAGCGCGCTCATGGCGGCAAGCCAGAACGCCACTACGACAACCCCGAACCAACGCGCCATTTGCTGAGCCTCGAACCCCGGCGGACCGGCTCGGCCGCACCGGTCTGCCGAGCCAAGGATTGTAGACGCGTCCGGCCCCGAGGGTCAAACCGGGCCCTCGCATTTCGGGTCCTATAAGACCCTAAGAATCGCTCCACACTTGGGGGTTGTCACCCATCGACAGGGCGCTGTAGAATCAAGGTCGGCTGGAAGGTAGTGCTCGAATACACATCGCAGGTGGGATCGATCCGAAGCAAGGTGGGGTTTGGCCGCCCGGGGCACATGGCGCCTCCAGGCGCGGAGAAGATAGACCGCGTCACCGACAGCTCGGAAGGCCGAAGTCACGTCGAAAAGGGAGTGGCATCATGACGCTGCACGTCAAGAAGGAAGCGCGGGGACGTGGGACTGCAGGGTTCACGCTCATCGAGCTGCTGGTCGTCGTGGCGATTATCGCACTGTTGATCTCCATCCTTCTCCCCTCGCTCAGCAAAGCGCGCGCCCAGGCGCGGACCACGCTCTGCCTCAGCCGGATCGCCCAAATGGGCAAGGCCATGCTGCTCTATGGCGACGACTATAGCGGGGTCTTTCCCTTCGTCGTCAACGGCCACAACTGGGGGTACCTGGATGACTGCCCCGATCCCTTCGAGAACTGGCTGATCGACGTGGATTGTGCCACGTCCGACCCCGACTCGTCCGAGTGGCAGGCCGCCCACACGCGGATGCGGAGCATCGCCCTGGCGCACGAAAGGGATTGGATCCCCGAGTACCCGGTGCCTCGCAACGGCTCGCTCTTTCCTTATGCCCGTTTCGACGGGGTCTACCGCTGCCCGGAGTTCGAGCGGGTCAAGGACGGCATCAAGGCCCATAGCGTGTTCAACTACACGCGCGCTATCTGGGGGCGAAGGTGGAAGCTCTCGATCGAATTGGCCCGAGAGGGTGATGAGCCAAGCGAATGGGGCGACGTCCGAGGCCCGATCATGAAGACCGACATGGTCCACAGCCCGGCCAATTTGCCCTTGATTCTCGACGAGCAATGGGACCGACATGTGGCCACCGCCGGCGCCTTCGGGAACAGCGAGGGGCCTTGGAACTGCAACGACAGCATCTTTCATGCGCACAACATCATCGGGGTCTATCACGGGACACCCGTTGGGAACCGGTGGTACAACGGCGACGTCATCGCGCCCGGCTATGTCCCACACGTGTGGAAGCGGGGCGGCGTCTGCTGCTATGACGGACACGCCGAGCTGATGCGCGATCCGTGGCCGACGTTCGAGATGTCGGCTTCCGGCGATCTGCAGGGCAACCTCCGGTCTTCGCCCAGGCAGTTCCGTCTGAAGTCCAAGCAGGCGATACGAAGGGCCACTGAGCACTATGCCGTAACCGCCTTCATGTCCGGGCTGATCTTCTGGCAGCGTGGCTTCGACCCGGAGCAGCGGTTCGGTGGAGGAAGCATCAAGCCTTGGGGTTCCGATCGTTAGGCCCGTTGGAGCTCTCCTCGTAGGATGAGATGTGATCCGCGATCCGAAGGGCGATTCCGCGTTCGGACGGAGGGGCTTATCGCGAAGGATGGCCGCGCGTCATCGGAGACCCAAGGGTTCTCTCGTCCCTTGGGATCTCTACGCGAACGGGTCCTCGAGCTCCCCTCCGCGGGCGGCCGTGATGAAGTCCATGAAGAACTCGTCCTCGCCCAGCAACCCCGCCTTGGCCATCTGAAACGCCTTGCTATCGCGATCGATGCTCGCCAGCTCGTCAGGCCGGACGCTGATCGGGTCGAGGATGCCGGCATCCGCGCCTGCGTCCATCGCGAGGATCAGCCAGACCGCGTTCAGCAGCCGGCGTAGCGGCAGGCCGTGGCTGATGTTGGTGTGCCCCCCGGCCACGTGGATCTCGGGATAGGAGTCTCGCACCTTGCGCATGGTCTCCAAGACGACTTGCGGCGCGCCGGGGTCGGTGGCGGCCGCCAGGACGAGCGGGTCCACATAGAGGTCCGACAGCGCGATGCCCGCGGAGGTCAGCTTGTCGACCAGGGCGTTGATGTTCGCCATGCGATCGTCCACGCCCGTCGGCATGCCGGTCTCGGCGACGGGCAGCACGATGACGTGGCACCGGTGCTCGGCGGCGAGGTCGACGGCCTCCGGACGCTCGAGCGAGACGGAGTTGAGCATGGGCCTGCCGCCCTTGTCGGCATCATAGCACTCGAGCCCGACGCGGAGCGTCTCCGGCGCGCTGCTGTCGATGGACAGCGGTCGATCGGCCACCTCCTGCACGATCGGGACCACGCGGCGCATCGCCTCGTTGCAGCGTTCGCCGTCGTTGCTGACCTCGTCGACGTTGACGTCGAGGAAGTGCGTGCCCACCTGGGTCTGTCTGCGGGCCTCGTAGTGCAGGAATTCCGTGGCGAGCGCCGCATCCGCCTCGCTGCCGCCCAGGAGCAGCTCGACCGCGCACCGCACGTGCGGGACG
>CAZKCX010000445.1:0-2832 GCA_964550865.1 uncultured Planctomycetales bacterium | reverse complement strand
GGGCCCTCGAACGCGATGCCCTCGCGCCCGTCCTCGGTCGTACCGGATCGTTTGCCGCCCCGCTTGACCTTGCGGGTGCAGTGGATGTTCTCGCCGATGATAATGAACTCGTCGGTGGCCATCATTGCCTCCTACCCTAAACGTCGGATGGACCCGTTCCATTCCATGTTTGATGCTACGAGCCGTTCGTGACCTTCGGATGCCTCCGAGCGCCGAGCGAAAGGGACCGGACCTCGTGCCTCTTCACGGGTCAAAGAGCTTTCGCACCTGCGGGATCTCGAGCTCGTTCGGCTCGTTGGGCTCGGCCGGCTCCGGCGCAGCGAGCGGGTCGTCGCTTCCGTATCCCTTCTGGCTGATCCGTTCCTTCAGCCGCACGTAGCGCGGGTTGGTCGGATCCATATCGACCGCCCGCTGGATGTACGCGGCTGCCTGATCGAACTTGCCCTGCACGTAGTAGGCGCGGGCGGCCTCGTATTGCCAGTCCGGCCGATCCGGCGCGGCGTGGGCCGCTTGCGCGAAGAACCGCACGGCCTCGCTCATCTCCTGGCGCCTGGCCAACACGCGCGCGAGCGCCATCTGCGCCGCCGGACCGGCCATGCTCACCGCGGAGAGCGTCGCGGCCCGATCCGCCTCGAGGGCCCGTTCCATCTGGCGAAGGGCCCGTTCGGTCTCCCCGTTCCGCGCCAGCGCGTCCGCGAACGTAATGTGATACTCCGGCAGCGGCGGCAGCTCCAACTCCGTGCGGATGCGGATGGCCCGGGCCAGGCATTCGATCGCCGACTCCAGGTGTCCCATCGAGGACTCGATCTGCCCCAGCTGGAAATTCGTGGCGGGGTCGCCCGGATCCAGGCCATGGGCGCGACGCGTCGCCTCGGCCGCGAGGGGGAGCTTGCCCTGCTCCAGGAAGACGTAGCCGAGCATCAGGTGCCCCAGCGCGAAGTTCGGATCCTGCTCGGTCACGCCTCGGATCGTGGTGAAGGCCTCGTCGAGCCGGCCTTCCTGAATCATCTCCTCGGCCCGCGTGAGCTGCTCGATTGATGTGGCGCGGATCTCGTCCAACCGTTCGAGCGCGTCCACGTCCACCACGGGCCGGGCCGGACCGACCTGCGCGCGAATCACGAGGACGCCCGCCACGGCAACGACGATGAGGAGGAACACCGCCATCAGCCGGTTCGACCGGGCAGACTCGCCTTCCGGCTTCTCCCTTCGGTTCCTCATGGAGACAGGCCCTCGATCTGACCGTCCGCGTCTACGTTGAGCTTCGGGAACCGCGCCGCACGCGTCAGGCCCGGCATCCGCTCGGCGGGCCCGGTTCGGACGATCAGGTACCCCGCGCCGGCGGCGAGCAGAACCTCCTCCACCGGCAAGACGAAGTCGTACGGCCGCCCCAACAGCTCGGGATCGTGCGAGAGCGACCAAGTCGTCTTGGCCATGCAGATCGTCGCGTTCCGGTAGCCCAGGCGCGAATACCGCTCGATGGCGGCCGAGGCGCGATCGCTGTAGCTCACACGCCCGGCATTGTAGAGCGTCGTCGCGATCGTCTCGATCTTCTTGGTCACGGGCCAGGACGACTCGTAGAGATAGCTGAACCGCGCGCCGGCGTCGGCGCTTGCGGCCACCACCGCCTCGGCCAGGGCGGTCGCCCCCTCGCCGCCTTCCTCCGCGTAGTTGCCGATGACCACCGCGCTCGCCCCGCTGACCTCGGCGATCGATTGCAGCGCGTCGATCTCCTCCTGCGTATCCGCGGGGTGTCGGCCGATCGTCACCACGGCGGGCAGGCCGAAGTAGCGAACGTCCTCGAGGTGTCGCGCGAGATTGGCCGCCCCCTCCTTGACGGCCTGGAGGCTCGGCTCGTCGAGGCGGGAGTCGTCCGGGTCTTGGTACCGGCCGCTCTGGTACTTGACGCCGCGAACCGTCGCGATCACCACCGCGGCCGCGGGCGTGAGCCCGCCAACCCGGCACTTGATGTCACAGAATTTCTCGAGGCCCAACTCCGATCCGCCGCGGCTGTAGGTGACCACGTAGTCGGCACACTTCAGCGCGATCTTGTCGGCCAGCACGCTGCCGCCCCCGTGGCTGAGATCGACGGAGGTCGTGCCGTGGACGAATACCGGCGTGCCCGCCAGCGTCTGCAGGAGGTTCGGACGAAAGGCGTCGCGGAGCAGCGCGGTCATCGCGCCTTCCGCGCGGAGGTTCTGCGCGAAGACGGGCAACTCGTGCTGCGAGAAGCCCACCACGATCTTGCCCAGGCGTTCCCGCAGCTCCGAGAGGGTGGACGACAACGTCACGATGGCCATCACCTCACTGTGAGGCGTCAGATCGAATCCGCTTTCGCGCGGGACGCCTCCTCCGGCCAGCCCGACCACCGTGTCGGCCAGGGCGGCATCGGCCATCTCCTGACAGCGCCGCCATGCCATCCGGCGTGTGTCCAGCCCGTCCGGGCCGGCGCGGACCAGGGTGGCATCCGCCACGGCGCCGAGGAGGGCGTGCGCGGAGGCCACGGCATGGAGGTCGCCCGTCAGATGGAGCGCGAGCCGATCGCGGGGAATGACCTGGCAGCGACCCGCGCCGGCGCCGAGGCACTGCCCGGCCATGACCTCGCCCAAGGAGGGCTGCATCAGACAACACGCCGACCGCTTGCCGATCGCGGCGAGCCCGTCGGCCAGGGCGATAGCCGTCACGGCGGGATCTTCCCAGCCCGGCATCGGCGTCATCGAGGTCACATGGATGGTGCGGCCGTCGGGCCGATCCGCCAGGGCATCCAAGGCCGAGGGGTCCACGCGAGCCACGTGACTGCCGTCGCGCCGGAACTGCTAGCTGCGGTCGTCGTCG